>JBJTWP010000306.1:0-3767 GCA_046081805.1 Cyanobacteriota bacterium | reverse complement strand
CATCACTGCGGCGGGGTGATGCCATCCCTGCTGCCCGATCCCTGAGTTCGGCAAGACAGAGCACCGCTGCTTGATCGCTCAGGGGTAAGCCATCAGGCGTGCAGTCCTGCGCCGGGGCGTCCCGACCACTGAACGCATACGCCTGGGTTTTGCCGGGATGCCATGGGACGCCCAAACAGCAGAAAACCCACTGCAGGGCAGCGGGTCTCGGGAATCAGTGGGACATCAAGGGAACTCTTGGGAATCCCCGCTTTGGACCCAGTAACGGAGAGGGTGGGATTCGAACCCACGGAAGGTTGCCCTTCAAACGATTTCGAGTCGTTCGCTTTCGACCACTCAGCCACCTCTCCAATCCGGCGGCTTCTGCTGGGCGAGCCAGTCATGGGCCGGACAGCCTTTCGGCACCATCACTTTAAAGACTCGCCTGCAGCCAGCCGCTGGGTCCGGTGCCCTGCCAGCCGGCCGTGCCGCCGCCGCTCAGCCACACCGGGGTGATTCCCTGCCGCTGCAGCCATTGCCGCTCCCTGGCGCGGGGCTGAAATCCCAGCCACAGGCCGTCAGGACGCTGGGGAGGCGGATCATCTCGCCAGCTCCAGAGGGCCTGCACATCCGGCAGCAGCAACCACTGACGACTCCCCACCCGCAGGCTGAGACCTCGGCTGTCCGGGCGCAGGGGACGGGCTTCGAGCCCCGCACTGGCCAACCGCTGGCCGGGCTGCAGTGGCGGGCTGCCATCCCCCGAGGCCAGCAGCAAACCCGCCAGTGGCTTCCAGCAGGCCGGCACGGGCGAGGGCACCGGGTCCAGCAGCAGCGCCCAGTCAAAACCTGGCAACCCCAGGCCAGTGGCCAGCTGACCCGCCTGACGGCAGCTCAAGCCATCCGCGCGGGTGGCCACGAGGGCCCCACGCCCCCGATGGCGCGCGATCAGCAGATCCCGACCACGATCGCCGCTCTGCTGATGCACCAGCAGCAACTGGTCGCCCCAGAGCAGCCCCAGGTGGACGGCCACCGCCGCCGCCAGCAGCACCGGTGCCCAGCGACGCCACAGCCGGGGCAGGGTCGGGATCAACCAGCCGGCCAGGGCCAGGGCCAGCAGCAGCACCACCCCCGGCAGCGGCCGGCCGAGTTGCCACTGCGCCATGGGCCAGGCGGCCACCAGCCGCGCCAGCCCCAGCAACAGCCCGGCCAGCCAGGCCATGGGCGGCACCAGCAGGGGCAACGCCGCCGGGAGCAGGAGCGCCAGCAGCCCCAGGGCCATCGCTCCCAGGGTGAGGGGCGTGAGCAGGGGAGCGGCCAACAGGTTGGCCGGTACGGCGTAGAGCGGCACCACGCCGAAGTGCAGCAGCTGCAGCGGCAGGGTCCAGAGGGAGGCCGCCAGCGGCACGGCCAGGGCCACCGCCAGCCAGCCAGGGCAGTGGCACCGCCGTAGCTTCTGCTCCAGCGGTCCGGCCGACACCAGCAGGGCGGCGGTGGCGACCACGGAGAGCTGAAAGCCCACGTCGCGCAGCCATTGCGGCTGCCACAGCAGCATCCCCAGGCTCACCACCAGCAGCACCCGCAGGGGGCGCCCCTGACGCCCGCAGGCCAGCAGCACCAGGGCCAGCGCCGCCATCAGCGCCGCGCGCAGCACGGCGGCCTGGGGACCAGCCAGCAGCACAAACAGCAGGATCATGCCCCCGCCCAGCCCCAGCTGCAGGGGCTGCGGCAGGGCCAGGCGGCGGCTGAGGGGCAGCAGCGCCCCCAGCAGCACACTCAGCTGGAAGCCGGAGGCCGCCAGGGCATGGGAGAGCCCCGCGGCTCGGAAGGCCCCGCGAATCTCCGCCGGCAGCGGGGCTGCGGCGCTGCCCACCACCAGCGCCGCCAGCAGACACCAGTCTCAGCGCCTGCCTGGCGCTGCAGCGCCCCGGCCATGCGTCGGCGCAGCCCGGCGATCGGGGCCGGCTGACGTTGCAGCACCCGCCAGCGCTCCACCAGCAGCTGGCTGTACACCTGCTGACGCGCCAGCCGCTCAGCCGGCGCCGCCAGCAGGGGATGGGGCGCCTCCATGGGTCGCCGCAGCACCCCCTCCAGCTCCACCTGCCAGTTCTGCTGCAGGGCCGGGCACGGTTGGAACAGGGCCTCGCTGCGGCCTTCCGCCAGTTGCACGACTGCGGTGCAGCGGCGACCGTCAGCGGCGGCCGGCGCCGGGTCGGCCAGCAGCACCCCCCGCAGCCGCACGGGCAACCGATCCGTGCCGCTCGGGAGCAGCTGCACCGGGTCACCGGCACCCGGCTGGGGATCCGCCAGGGCGCCACCCACCAGCCGTAGCAGCCCCAGGGCCAGCAGCAGCGTCAGCAGCAGGACGAGCAGCAGCTCCGGCAGCCGCTGCTCCCAGAGCTGGGCAGCCATGGCTCGGCGGGGCAAGGTGTGGCGGGGCTGATCTGGCAGGGGCTGCCTTGCAGGAACTGTGGGCAGGATTCCCACCGCTGCGGGATCCCCTGGCCGATGGGAGACGCCCCCACCAGGCCCCGGCCCCCATCAGGCCCGGGCGGGGGCAGGCGGCTCGCTCAGCCCGGCAGCCACAACAACAGCTCACAGAGGCCCGGCTCCGGGAGCTTCAGGGGCAGCACCGCTGCCAGCGGGCTGAGCAGGGGCCTCAGGCGACAGGGCCACGCCTGGCGTTCGGCGATGCGCCCCGCCTGGAAGCTACCAACAATCACCACCAGCAGGAGGATGGCGTGACGCAAACGGGGCAACCGCTTGCCGGTCATGGCCGCAGCATCGCTGGCGGCTGGCTCAGCTGGTGGTCTCGTCCCTGACACTGCATCCGGTGGGTGAGGCGGTGCGAGTGTTGGCCGGCATCACCATGCTGCTGCCGCCTGGCGTTGCTCGTCGCCCAGCAGCGGGAAGCCCAGGGCGCGGCGCTCCGCCAGCCAGGCCTCGGCCACCTGCCGCGCCAGGTGGCGGATGCGGCCGATGGTGGCCGTGCGCTCGGTGACAGAGATCACGCCGCGGGCCTCCAGCAGATTGAAGGTGTGGCTGCACTTGAGCACGAAGTCCAGGGCGGGGGCTGGCAGGTTGCGGGCCACCAGGTCGGCCGCCTCCGCCTCGTAGAGGGTGAACAGCTGCTGCAGCCGCTCAGGGTTTGAGGCCTCGAAGTTGTAGGTGCACTGGCCCTTCTCGAACGGCAGCCAGATGTCGCCGTAGGAGCGGTTGCCGTCCCAGCTCAGCTCCCAGATGCTCTCCACGTCCTGGAGGTACATGGCGAGGCGCTCAAGGCCGTAGGTGATCTCGATCGACACCGGCCGGCAGTCGAGGCCGCCGCACTGCTGGAAATAGGTGAACTGGGTCACCTCCATGCCATCGAGCCACACCTCCCAGCCCACGCCCCAGGCGCCGAGGGTGGGGGATTCCCAGTTGTCCTCCACGAAGCGGATGTCGTGGTCTTTGGCGCGGATGCCGAGCGCTTCGAGGGAGGCCAGGTAGGTCTCCTGGATGCCGTCGGGCGACGGCTTGATCAGCACCTGATATTGGAAGTAGTGCTGGGCCCGGTTGGGGTTGTCGCCGTAGCGGCCGTCGGTGGGGCGGCGGCAGGGCTCGGGGTAGGCCACGGCCCAGGGCTCGGGCCCGATCGCCCGCAGCACGGTGTGGGGACTCATGGTGCCGGCACCCTTCTCGGTGTCGTAGGGCTGGAGGATCAGGCAGCCGCGCTGGGCCCAGAAGCCGTTGAGCGTCTGGATGATGTCCTGGAAGTGCACGGCATCTGGGGTCCGGTCATGGCGCCATTG
>JBJTWP010000305.1:0-4933 GCA_046081805.1 Cyanobacteriota bacterium | reverse complement strand
GAAGGCGTTCGCAAGATGAAGGACGCTGCCATCTCGATCGCCAATGATCGAGGCGGCATCACCCCCGGCGACTGCTCCGCTCTGATGAGCGAAATCGGCACCTACTTCGATCGCGCTGCTGCTGCTGTCGGCTGATCGGCTTTGGGCTGATCGGCTTTGGGCTGATTGGCCACTGCGGATCTGCTGATTGGCTGTGGGCTGATCAGAGCTGGGCAGATCTGCAGTGGGGCTGATGAACTGGGGGCTGATCTCTGCCAGTTGTTATGTCCTAAACCGGTGTTGACCGTCTACAGCATTACAGCCTCCGGCTCAGGTCAGCCGGAGGCTGCTCTTGTCAATGGTGCGTCGGGAGGAGACCCTCAGCCCAGCAGGGTGGCAGCGCCGGTTTCACCCGTGCGGATCCGGATGGCCTCCAGCACCGCGGAGACAATGATCTTGCCATCGCCGATTTCACCGGTGCAGGCCGCCTTCTGAATGGCGTCGACGACTGGATCGAGTTGTTCGGGGTTGACCACTGTGGTGATCATGATTTTCGAGAGCAGTTTGGCCTCCAGCTTGACACCGCGATACACCTCGAGGTGACCGAGTTGCTGGCCAAAACCACGCACCTGCTGCACGGTCATTCCGTTGATCCCGATGGCGACCAGGGCAGACTTCACAGCCTCCAGATTCTCCGGTCGCACAATGGCCTGAACCTGCTTCATCTCACCAAGGGCAACTCTGCAGATTCAGTCTGGCGCACCCACCCGTTGCTCGCGGTGCCAATGGCGACACGATGTCCGGCTGGGGGTGCCAGCCCAGCCGGGAGCCTGAGGCCTGCAGCCCCGGCGACCCCAATGCCGGCGCACCCAATGCCGATGCCGTGAATGCCGATGCCCTGAATGCTGATGTCATGCCCCAATGGCATAACGGCAGCATGACTCTGCAGGATCGGCCAGATGGCGTGATGCGATTCCGTTTGCGTGCCATCATGCCGGCGCTGCCCGCCCCTGCCCCGCTCGCCCAGCGCCGATGTCTGTTCCGTCCCCGTCTGAAGCCCTTGCCGACTACTTCAAGGTGTTCTCCGAGCCCAACCGGCTGGCGGTGCTCGAGGCCCTGCGCGGCGGTGCCCTGAACGTCACCGCCGTGGTGGAGAAGACAGGCCTGAGCCAGGCCCTGGTGTCGAAGCACCTGAAACTGCTCACCATCGCCGGCCTGGTGAAGCGCCAGCCCGAGGGAAGCCTGGTGTTCTATGAGGTGATCGACAGGGGCGTGTTCCAGCTGGTCGGCCTGGCCGAGAAGCTGATGCTCGATGCCCGCCGTCTGCAACTGCAGGCCCTCGCCGCCATCCTCTGATCGACCTGGAGGCTGCGGGGCGCACCAGGGAGCCGCGACTGAACCTCGGCAGTCCGGTCCACCATGGGCACCAGCCGGAGGATCCCGCTGCGGCCGCCTGCGCTGATCAAGGCCGCCGGCTAACGCCAGTCCAGCCCCGGCAGGCCGGGAACGATCGCTGGCGTGGCGCTTCGGTAGGTGCTGTACTGGGGATGGAGCTCCAGCAGGGGGTGCTCTTCGCGGCGGGCCTTGCCGCTGAGCACCGCCGCCAGAGCCAGCAACAGCACCAGATGCAGCAGACTGCCCAGGGCCACCGCCATCCCCAGGGAGCACATCAGCATCGCCTGATACAGCGGGTGGCGACAGCGGCCATAGGCGCCGCTTGTGATCAGGGCGGCTCCGGGCAGGGGGTCAGGCAGCGGCGTGAGGCTGGCACCAAGATTGAACACACCCCGCGCTGCCAGAGCGAGGCCCAGGCCAAACAGGCTCCACCCCAGCAGCCGCAGGGCCAGCGGCCAGGCCAGGCCCAGCTGCGCTGGCGGCGGCAGGGCCGGCAGCAGGTGGGCCGCGATCAACCCGATCTGGGCCAGGAGCCACCACTCGCCACGCCGGTTGTCAGCCAGTCCCTGCCAGCTGAAGCCCCACTGGCGCAGGCGCTCCGCCAGCGGCCAGGCCCGCGATCCAGCCATCCTCGCCAACCGCCAGAACCAGCCCCGTGATCATGGCCGCAGGGTCAGGCCGGTGCGGCGGCGGCACCAGCCTGACCCTTCACAAAGGCCAGGGCGGTGCCCTCCAGAAACTGCTGATCCAGCAGCAGCAGCGCTGCCGCGTTGTCGCCGGCGAGGCGCAACCGTTTGCGCACGAAGCGGGCCTCGGCCTCCTCCTGGATCTGCTCTTCGACGAACCAGTCGAGCATCGACGAGGCACTGCGGTTGCCGGCGTCTTCAGCCATCGCGTAGAGGCGATTGATCGAAGCCGTCACCTCGCGCTCCATGTCAGCCACCTGATCAAACAGGTGCTGCACCGAGTCCCACTGCCGCTGGGGTGCCTGAATCGTGGGCAGCTCCACCTCGGCGTCGCAATCCACCAGGTAGGTGATCATCCGGGAGGCATGGCCGCGCTCCTCGTTGCTCTTCTGAAGCATGTACAGGGAAAAGCCCGCCAGATCCTTCTCCCGCAGCCAGATCGACATCGCCAGATAGGCATGGCTGGCCTGGAACTCGGAGGCCAGGTGATCGTTGATGGCGCGGATCAGGGGCTGCATGTCGGCTGGGCTGTTGCGCTCCATGATCCCGCCAGGCTGGTCGTTCAGGATGGTGCCGCCAGCCCCCTGGATGCCGCGATGGAGCACGACTTCCGGGTGATCGACACCGAAGGGACTCCCCTGCAGCGGGAAGTGGCCGACTACGACCCCCCGGGGGCGACTGAATTTTGGAAACCTTGCACCCTGGCTGGGGCCCGGAGCCTGCATCCAGGCAGCGCGACGAGCATGGCCGCCGCCTCCACGCCGCAGCCAATCCATTCAGCAGCTCCTGGGTCGACACGCCCTTCCAGGTGTTCGCGGCTGAGCACAGGGTCAACCAGAGGGCGGTGCTGATC
The DNA here is from genome assembly GCA_046081805.1 of Cyanobacteriota bacterium. Lineage (GTDB taxonomy): Bacteria > Cyanobacteriota > Cyanobacteriia > PCC-6307 > Cyanobiaceae > UBA5018. Next base: position 2,020 of record JBJTWP010000305.1, on the reverse strand, counting down.
GGCGGGCCGGGCACGGGGAAGACGCACCTGGTGATGCGGCTGGCCCGGGAGGTGCTGCAGAACAACCGGCTGCTGTTCGTGCGCCAGCCCACTCAGGCGGAGCATGTGCTGTTTCCCATCTATTCCCGCACCGTCGAATCGCTGGTGGAGCGAGCAGCAGGGGGAGGCCGGATACGGCCGCCAGATCCTGCAGGGGATGTTGCGCTGCTGCCGCTACACCAAACCAGAGCAGCGCGAGAGCTGCCGGCGCTGGCTCGCCACCGGGGACCATGAACCCGTTGACAAGGAGCTGGACGGTCTCAGCGCCTGGAACGACCCCCCAGCTGAGGGAGGAGTTCTCCCTCCAGGCCCTGCGGGTGATCGGGAAGCTGAATGGCAACGGTGATGGCAAGCGGCGCACCCATTGGCTGCCCTTGGACCTGCAACGGCGGGTGGAGCTGGAGTACACGTTCCAGTTGGTCACCGACATCCTCAACAAGGAAGTGGAGCTCCGGCTGAGGAAGGCGTGGAGGCCGCTGATCAAGCATGAGCCCGAGCATTGGATTGTGACGTTGTCCCAGCACCGTTGAGGGGCCGCCACTCCTCCATGCTAGCCGTGCGGCTTATGAGGGGCTGGCCCCTGGCCGCAGATCCCTCCCGCTGAGTCTCCGTCCTGATGCCTGCTTCCCCCACCCGCAATCTGATCACCGGCGGTGCCGGCTTTGTGGGCTCCCACCTGGTCGACCGGTTGATGCAGGCCGGCGAGGAGGTGATCTGCCTCGACAACTACTTCACCGGTCGCAAGGCCAACATCGGCCAGTGGATCGGCCATCCCCGCTTCGAGCTGATCCGCCACGATGTCACCGAGCCGATCCGGCTGGAGGTGGACCGGATCTGGCACCTGGCCTGTCCGGCCTCACCGGTGCACTACCAGCACAACCCGATCAAGACGGCCAAGACCAGTTTTCTGGGCACCTACAACATGCTGGGTCTGGCCCGGCGGGTGGGGGCCAGGCTGCTGCTGGCCAGCACCAGCGAGGTGTACGGCGATCCGGAGGTGCATCCTCAGCCCGAGAGCTACCGGGGCAGTGTGAACACGATCGGCATCCGCAGCTGCTACGACGAGGGCAAACGCATTGCCGAAACGCTGTGTTTTGACTACCTGCGCATGCACGGCACGGAGATCCGGGTGGCACGGATCTTCAACACCTACGGCCCTCGCATGTTGCCCGACGACGGCCGAGTGGTGAGCAACTTCATCGTGCAGGCGCTGCGGGGTGAGCCACTGACGCTGTATGGCGATGGCAGTCAGACGCGCAGCTTCTGCTATGTCGACGACCTGGTGGAGGGTCTGGTCCAGCTGATGGGCGGCCGCCATACCGGGCCGATCAACCTGGGCAACCCAGGTGAGTTCACGATCCGTCAGCTGGCGGAGCTGGTGAGGGAGCGGATCAATCCAGGCCTGCCATTCACCCAGCTGCCACTGCCCCCCGACGATCCCAGCCAGCGCCAACCGGTGATCGACCTGGCGCAGCAGGAGCTGGGCTGGCAGCCCACGGTGCCGTTGGAGCGAGGGCTCGATGCCACCATCGCCTGGTTCCAAGACCTGGTGCCCCGATGTCCGTCCTGATCACCGGCGTCGCCGGCTTCATCGGTGCGGCGGTGGCGCAGCGGCTGTTGGCCCGGGGTGAGTCGGTGGTGGGGGTGGACAATCTCAATCCGTACTACGACCCCGCCCTGAAGCGGGCACGGCTGCGGCGGCTTGAGGTCCAGGCTGCCGCCAGCGGGGCCAACTGGCGGTTTCAGCCGTTGGACATCGCCGATGGTGCCGTCCTGGCGGCCCTGTTCACGGCCGTGCGACCCCGGCGGGTGGTTCACCTGGCGGCCCAGGCCGGCGTGCGGTATTCCCTGGAGAATCCCGCCGCCTACGTGCAGAGCAACCTGGTGGGGATGGCCCATGTGCTGGAGGGCTGCCGACAGCAGCAGGTGGAGCATCTCGTGTACGCCAGCAGCAGCTCGGTGTATGGCGGCAACCGCAACC
>JBJTWP010000304.1:0-5397 GCA_046081805.1 Cyanobacteriota bacterium | reverse complement strand
GCCAGAGCAGCAGCAGCAGCGCAGCGAACTGCAGGATCGTCTTGGCCCAAGGGCTGGACCCTGGGGCTAAGTGAGCTGGCGCAGGGAGACCTCAGCCCGGCGGTGGTGCTGCCCGTGATCGGCTGGTGGCTGTTCTGGCCCTCACTGCTGCTGGCCCTCAGCTCAGCCCTCGGCTACCTCCGCCGGCACTGAAGCGGCGGGGAATCCGAAGCCACGGCCCGCAAGCCGCTCCACCAGCTCAGCGGCGGCCATCGGCCGTCCGAGCAGGTACCCCTGGAAGCGCCGCACCCCCAGTCGAGCCAGGGCCTGGAGCACCTCCGGGCTGTCGACCCCCTCGGCCACCAGGTCGAGCTCCAGGCTGAGGGCCATGCCCGTGATCATCGACACAACCTGCACTGCGTAGGGGTCGCTGAGCATCGACTGGGCGAAGGAACGGTCGATCTTCACCTCATCGGGCCGCAGGTTCCCCAGCATCACCAGGGAGGAATAGCCGGTGCCGAAGTCGTCGAGGGAGAGGGCGATGCCGTACTGCCGCAACAGCTGCAGATTGGTCTGCACGGCGGGCTCCTGCTCCAGCAGGGCCTGTTCGGTGAGTTCGGCGGTGAGGCGGCCGGGGGGCAGCCCCCGGAGCTGGAGCTGCTCCAGCAGACGCCGCACCAGGAACGGATCCGAGAGCTGGTTGGGATGCAGGTTCAGGGCCAGGCGGATCGCGGGATCCCGGGCCTGGATGGTCTGAAACCCGTCCAGGCTGAGCCGCTGCAGCACCTCGCCAAGCGGCACGATCACGCGGTGCTGCGCCGCCAGGGCCAGGAACCTGTCCGGCGGGATGGGTCCCAGGCTGGGATGGGTCCAGCGGGCCAGGGCCTCCACCGCCTGCACCCGGCCGCTGGGCGCGAAGATCGGCTGGAACAGCACCTGCAGCTGCTGGCCTCCGTCACGGATGGCCTCGATCAGGTCGAGGTAGAGCTGGTAGCTGGTGAGCTCGCTCACGTCCTGCTCGCTGTCGTACAGAACGGCCGTGCTGTGGGGCCTGGCCTTGGCCCGCACCAGAGCCAGGTTGGCGCACTTGAGCGCTTCGCTGCCGTCATCCTGGGCTGAGGTGAGCAGGTGAACGCCGAGGCTCACCCCCACGGTGAGCTCGATGGCGTCGAGGTTGAGCGGTGTGCGAAAGGCGGTCAGCAGGGCATTGGAGCGTTCGCGCAGCTCCTGCAGCAGGGCCTGCTGCGACGGTTCGGGCTGATCGCTGAGCTCCACCCAGATGGCCAGTTCATCGGCGCCGTAGCGGGCCAGGAGATCGGAGGGAGCCAGGCTGTCCTGCAGCCTGTTGGCCACGGCCTTGAGCACCGCATCGCCGGTGCGGTGGCCATAGCTGTCATTGATGATCTTGAACCGATCCACATCAATCAGGATCACCCCAAACGGCAGCACCGTCTCACCAGCGGCAGCCCCTGCAGACCCAGCACCCGGTGCCAGCTGCCCCCGCCAGCGCTCCAGTTCCAGCGGGAGATGCTGAATGAAGTAACGCCGGTTCGGCAACCCGGTGAGCGGATCGAGCAGCGCGAGGGAGCGGGCCCGGGCCAGCACGGCCTGGAAACGACCGGTGAGCCGCTGCAGACGGGCCTCGAAGTTCAGGGCCGAGGCGGCACCGGCAGGCGGCGCAAGATCCGCCGACGGGATCGCGGCAGGGGCGAGCATCAGCCGGGCCATCACCTGATCGGAGCGACTGGCCGTCAGCGCGGTGATGTGGGTGCCATCGAGCATGGCCTCCAGCTCGCTGCCGAGCCGGCGCAGGTGGCCATTGCCGCGCCGCTCCAGCTGCCGCTGCACCAGGCGGGTGCGGCGGCGCTGGAGCATGGCGGCCCTGCGCAGGCCCAGGACCAGGCTGAGCAGCAGGACCACCACGGCGAGGTCCCGCGCCACCAGCCCCAGGGCCTGCGGCTGGTAGGCGACGCGGCGCAGCACCAGCTGACGGCCCTCCGCACCATGGACAGGAGCTGGCAGCCCCAAGGAGTTCAGGCTGGAGCTGGAGTGAGCCGGATCAGCAGGCCGCAGCCAGAGAAAGTCCTTGGCGAGCCGCCGCAGCTGGGCGTTGAGGCCCGGCCCGAGTTCCGGGTTCTGCAGCGGGGCGAAGAACAGCAGCACCGCCGGTGCCGCAACACTGATGGCGCTATCCGTGACGCGGGTGGCCACCCCGATGTAATCCACCCCGCCGCTTCGGCAGGCCAGCATCCGCACCGCGCGCCGATCGCGCAGGCTGGCCAGGTTGGGGCTGGCGCAGGCCAGCAGCGACAGATGGAGCGGACGCTCACGGCCGTCGCTGCCGCGGCTGAACAGCAGCCGACCATCGTCCCGGACCACCGCCATGACGGCGCCGTTCTCGAGCACCGAGGCCGGCTCCACATTGGTGGGCACAAACCCGGGGTCGTTGTGGAGCACGAAGTTGAGCATCTCGCTCCACTTGGCCCAGTCCCGCGCCACCCGGCTCAGGTTGAGGAAGGCCGACACCACCACGGCCTGGGGTTCGCGGCGCTCGGTGATCAGCCGCTCGCAGGTCTCCCGCAGCCGCTCACGGGCCTGCAAAGCCAGCAGGGGCGCCAGGATCCCCACCACCACGAGGGCGGCGATGCTGGGGCCATGCCGGCCCAGCACGGCGCGCTCCTCCTTGAGCCAGCTCGCCAGCCCCAGGGGCTGCCGGCATGGGCGGCTGAGGCGCCTGGAAGGCCGCGCGGGTTGCGCCAATGGCTACGGATTGCCACAGAGTGTGATCCTATGCGCATGGCTGAGTGTCATGCGCAGGGCTGAATGTCAAACGTTGGGCCCAATCTCAACCGCAGGGCTCGATCGCAGCAGAGCGAACCCATCGAGGTCAAGGGCACGGGGAGAACGGGCCCTGGAAGCTGGCGCCGAGTCGGGCCCGGTTGAGCGGGTGTGGATCACTCCAGCTTGAGCGTGCCGAGGGTGTTCTCGCGGCGCTGCTGATCCTTGGCGGCATAGGCCGCCAGACAATCGCCCTTGGGCACCAGCACGCAGCTCACGTAGCCGGAGGCCTCGATCAGCGCCGCCCGAAGGGCCTTGGCCGCAGGGGTGCGGTTCACGGTGGTGGAGTTGTTGGAGAAGTTGAAGGTGGCCGCGGCGGCGGTGGCGGCATAGCCGGCCCGGCTCATCGGCACAAAGGCGCCCAGCAGGCCGGCGGCGGGCAGGAGGCTGCCGCCACTGCTCTTCTGTTCGGCCGTGCTGGAGGCCCGACCCTCCACGGTGCGGGAGGCCACCACCTCACCGGTGGTGCTGTCCACCACCCGGATGTCGATGGCGACGTAGTCCTTGGTGACCGTGTTCTGCTTGGCGCCTCCAAACCCCAGGAAGCCGACGCCGCCACCACTGCTCTGCACATCCGTGCCGGTTTCATAGGAGGTGACCGTGCCGAGCACGATGTAGCGCGCCCCGGTCATCTGACCTTTGGCCGCCGCCGTGGGGCTCCCCTTGCGCACGATGCCGAGCTCGGCGAGCTCCTGTTCGGAGAGCACCTGAGCCAGCTGGCGCCGCTCCACCACCTTGATGTCACCGGTGGCGGCCAGCTCATTGGCCAGGGCACTGGAGAGGTCCTGCGCCACCGGGCCCTGCCACCACCAGGCTCCGGTGACGTTGTTCTTGAACTCCGGCACCGACACCGTGGGGATGCGGGGGGCGGCGCCCGGCCGCTGCTGCGCCAGGCCGGGCACCGCTCCCAACGGAATCAAAAGGCTCACCATGGCCACCAGACCCCCCAGCAGGGCGCCGGGACGACTGGCCGGCAGGGCGGCAGGGGGATGGATTGGATCCATGGCGGCGGAATAAACGATCGAAGCCCCACGCTATCGAGACGGCCGGTCTCGGCCAGGGTCTCAGCCCACCACCACTGGGGTGCTGATAGTTCGCGTGCTGCACGGCAGCCGCGATCTGCCGGCAGTTTTCGCAGACAGCTGAAGCCCCCTGAATGCCGTCTGCTGCCGCCACGGGCAGCCTGAGTTGGCCTGCCTCTGAGCCTCAGGAATCACCGCCGGCTGCTGCTGCGGCTCACCAGCTGCAGGAATCAGCCGGGGTGTTGCTGGAACAGTCAGTGGAGGAGTTTGCCGCTGGCGGCCATGGCTGCTGCACCGGTGCCCGGAGGGTGCGGCCAGGATCCCAGCGGCCGTGGGGCGCGGCCGGCGGCGATCCGTGCCACCCACGGCACCAGCCGCAGCGGAAACGAGGCCTCGAGATGATCCACCAGGGCATGCACGCTGTCCTTGGCGATGGCGAAGCCCTGGGAGCGCGCATCGCCATGCAGCTTGTGCACGCTGAAGCGACCGCCGCTCTGGCCGAGCAGCCCGCCTGCAGATGGGAACAGAAGCGCCCTTCCAACCCCTGGGCCTCCGGAAAGCCGCCGGCTGTGAGATAGCGGAGCAGGGCCGGCTGCAACCGCGAGCGCTGCACCGAAGGGGTGCACCGTGCAGGCCAGGTCCGCCTGCACCTGCTGCCAGAGCAGGCAGGGGCCGCTCGATGGCATCGACCAGCTTTTGCTCCAGCAGCCAGTTCATCGCCAGAAAGCCCCCAGCTGTCCGCCTGAGAAGGCCAGTCCAGATCTGAAGTGTCCCTCATAGAAGGAGAGATCAGTCAGGAGCGGGAGCCGGGCCTCTGCAGTGGTTTTGAGCCGTGAACCGGCGCCCGGCCTTGCCGGGGTGGATACGTTCCAGCCCGCTTCTCTCCAGCACTCGCATCGACCCGCCAGCTCCGATTCAATCCTGGTGATCACCCGCGCCAGCGTCACCCGCTCCGGCTGGTGCTGGTGTGTACCGGCCCGATCCTGGTCGGTGGTGTGCCCTTGCTCAGCTTCATGGCCTCCCAGCGGCGACCTCATGCTCAATCCGCTGCACCCGTTCTCGCAGGAATCCAACCACCGCCAGCGGCGGAAACGGCAGCGAACGATACGTTTTATGAATGAACACCCCCCCGCACCCACTCCCGTGGCACGAACACGGCTGGACGACGGGAACCCACGGCTCGACTGAGGTGGCGCACCGACCAGCTGCTGACGGCGGGGTGCCCCTGGCTACCTGCTGTTCGCTGCAGGATCGCCGGATTCAGGCCAAGCTGCTTAGGCAGCACAAGAACAGCTGTCGACGGCGGGCAGTTGCCGCCTCTCCCCATCCTCGGCCGAGAAGCCACCGCCATGCACCGCTCTTCCAGCTCCGTCTCTCTGCTGAACCAGCTGCTGCCCCAGTGGCATGACCTGCTCCAGGGGTGGGCCTTGGTTGGCTCGATCAGCCGTGCTGCCCAGGACGCTCTGCAGCTCGACGGGGAGCCAGCCCTGTTATCTGAGCTGATCAGCAAATGGGCCGCAGGGGAGTTCAGCGGCCTGCCTGCGGTGGAGCTGTTGCC
>JBJTWP010000303.1:0-9156 GCA_046081805.1 Cyanobacteriota bacterium | reverse complement strand
TCCGGCTACCTGGTTCACACGTGCTGGAGATTTATCCACGAAGACGGCCGTGCCGTCGAGAATCCGCACAACCTTGACGCTGCTCAGGGGTGCCGTGAACGCAGGCGCGACTGAAGTAGCGACAACGAGAGCGCTCAATGCTGAGGAAGTAAGGGGAGTTCTCATCATTATTAAATATCTGGGCGTGACCGTAGCCCTGCTTTATCAATGATTGGGTTTTGTACTGGCTTTTGTTAGCAGATCAAGACCAGCGTCCCGTTCTCGACCCAGGCCGCCAGCCGTGAATCAAGCCGTCCGCGTCTGCCGATTGGGGCATGACGAAGCCACCTTCAGGTACTGGCTGATCTCGACCGCATCGATCTGCTCGCGCCTGAGGAAGCGCTCGGCGTAGGTGCGGTAGGTGCCGCTGGTGAGGAACAGCTCGAAGAGATCGGGATCGATGTGGCCCCGGTCGCGGAAGCCGGCCAGGATCCCCACTGATTCCGAAAGGGTCTTGGCCTTCTTGTAGGGGCGGTCGCCGGCCGTCAGCGCCTCGAAGATGTCGGCGATGGCCATGATCCGCGCCGGCACCGACAACTGTTCGGCCGCCAGCCGGCGGGGATACCCGTCACCCCTCAGGGTCTCGTGGTGGGTGCCGGCATACTCCGCCACCCGGGCCAGGTTCGGCGGGAAGGGCAGTTGCTCCAGCATCACGATCGTCTGCACGATGTGATCATTGATGGTGTAGCGCTCCTCGTCGGTGAGGGTGCCGCGACTCACCGCCAGGTTGTGCAGTTCGCCATGGTTGAACAGATCGGCAGGCACAGCCATGCGGAAGCCGTACCGCCCGTCCGGACTGTCTTTCGCCCGGCGGGGGACGCGGTGCCAGGGCTTGTCGGCCAGCAGTGGTTCAGGGGCTGGCAGCACCGCTGCGGCGGGGGGATGGGCCAGGCGCCGCTGCTGCTCCTCCCAGGCCAGGCCGATCGTGTCGTCGAAGTGACGCTGCCAGGTCTGGGCGCCGATCGCCTGCAGCCGCTCCACCTTCTCGGGTGAGAAGAACTCACCGCCCAGGTTGCTGGTGGCGATGAAGGCGAATTGATCCTGCAACTGCGCCTCCCGCTCCGCCAGCTGGCGATCGAGTTCGGCCGCATCACCCCCGGCCAGCAGACCCTCCAGCCGTGCGATCCGGGCATCGCGCAGCAACACCTCGAAGCGGGTGCGGATCTCGTGGAGGCGGTTGCCATTGGCCTCGAGCTTGGTGGCCTTGTCCACCACGGATTCGGGCGTGGTGATCTTGCCGCAGTCGTGCAGCCAGGCGCCGAGGCGGAATTCCCGCCAGGCCTCCGGTGAGCCGAAGCGGAAGCTGGCCAGGGGGCCCTCCCGGGCCGCCTCCGCCGCCTGGGCCAGCAGGACGGCCAGCTCCGGCACCCGAGCGCAATGGCCTCCGGTGTAGGGACTCTTGGCATCAATTGCGCCGGCCAGCAGGTTGATGATCGCGTCGAGCAGCTGCTCCTGGCCCGCCGCCAGGCGGGTGCGCTCCACGCAGACGGCCGCCAGGGAGGTCAGCGCCTCGATCAGGGCCTGATCGAAACCATCAAAGGGCCGCGCCAACCGCTGCGCGGTTTCGGGGGTGATCACCGCCGTGGGCTCGTGCTTGCGGTTGATCAGCTGCAGCACCCCGACGATCTCGCCACTGGCCGAACGCATCGGCACGGTGAGCATGGACACGGCTCGGTAGCCCAGCTGCCGGTCGACGGCGCTGTCAAAGCGGTAGGGCAGCGCCGGATCCAGCCCGTAGGCATCGGGGATGTTGAGCACCTCCCCCGTGAGCGCGCACCAGCCCACCAGCCGCTTCGGCGTGATCGGGAAGCGGATGTCGAACACCTGCTCCTCGATCCCGTCCGTCTCCAGGGCGTCAGCCCGCTGGCGGCCGGCCTGGCGGGCGTCGAGGCTGGCGTTCTGCGACACCGCAAACCAGAGCCGATCGCCTGGTGGTGACTCCCCGTCTGAACCATCCCGCTCCACAAACCCAAACCGGGGCCGCTCCGCCTTTTCCACCAGGAACACGCTGCCGGCATCGGCGGCGGTGAGCGTCCGCGCCTTGCGCAGAATCAGATGCAGCAGGCTGCGGAGATCGCCAGCCCCACTGATGGCCGTGGCGATGCCCAGGATCTCCAGCAGGGTGTGATCCGCGCGGGACTCGGTGCGGGATTCGGTCATGACGGAAGAGGCGCCAGCAGTGGCCGCAGGCTATGGAGAGAGCCTGCCGGGCGAACGGTCTGGCTGGGCCGACGCCATGGCGCAGAAGCTCACCCCCATCCCCACCCGATCGGTCGGCAGCGGCAGCTCATCCGGGTTGAACCCCTCGGGCGCCGCCGCGGCCAGAGCGCGCAGGGGCATGGGCCGCTCCTGGCCATCCAGCCGCAGCTCCAGCGGCATGACCTGACTGAACCCCGCCACGGCGGCGAGTTCCAGGGCCTGGCTGCGGGCATCGGCGAAGGCCTTCCGCAGCAACTGCCGCCGGGCGGCGGCATCACCCCTGGGATCGGCCTGCGTGCTCACCGGGGCCAGGCGCACCCCGGGCAGGGTGCCCACCGTACGAATCAGGGCTTGAAGCCGCTCGGGCCCCAACTGGCCGCTCAGCTCGAGATTGGCCTGCACGCTGGCGGGACGGTCGCGTTCGGCCGGACGGGTCCAGCTGCTGGGTGAACTCACCCGCAGATCCTGCACCTCCAGGCGCCGCAGGGCCGCGCGGACGGTGGCCAGCCGTTGCTGCAGCGCCGCCAGGGCCCCGTCAGCATCGGACCCATCAGCCTCAAGCCCGAGGGAGAAGGACAGCCGGCTGGTGGCTCGCTTGAGCTGGGCGGTGCCGCGGGTTTCGACCAGGGCGCCGTCGCAGCGCAGTTGCACCTGGGCTTCTGCCGCCGCCACCGGCCGCGGCGCCATCCCCACCAGACCAGAAACCGCCAATCCGGCAGCGATGCCCCCCATCCGTGCAACATCACCCACCTTGCAGCTCCAGGACTAGGGACGGGCACCAGCTTGGCCCGCTGAGGCCAAGGCTGGGAATCCTCGAACGTCCCGGCGGAGGATCGTCATGGCCCTCCCCCACCAGGCCCGCCCTGCAGGGCTTCTCTCAGCCGGATGGCTTCATTCACCTGAAGCAGGGTGGCCTGAATGGCCTGCAGGCTGGTGGCCGATTGGCCGCTGGCAGGCTCCAGGTTCAGCTTGGCGGCCGCTGCCTCCATGGCCTGTTGCTCAGCCTGGCTGAACTCAGCCTTCAGCTGCTCGGGGCTGCGGGGCTGGGGAGCGGGCAGTGCCCCGGGATTGGGGCCCCCAGGATTGATGCCCTCACTTGGCGTAGGGCCAGGGGCCGCTGCCTCCATCGCCCCTGGCTCAGGCTCGCTGAACGCCGCCGTGAACGGCTCAGCACTCAGGGGCTGGGAATCATCGGTCGCTCCCCCAGGGTTGGTGCTCTCCCCCTGCTGGGGACCAGCGGCGGCATCGATCATCCAGGGAGGGATTGGATTGATCGCCTGCTCCACGCCCACCAGGGCCGGCTGGGCCGATGGCTGCGCTGGGGCCGGCCCCAGGCTGATCGAGCCGCTCAAGCCGAGCACGTCGAACTGGCGCCCTAAGGTCACCGGACCGCGGGGCGATGGCTCGATCCCAGTGGCCTGCAGCAGCAGGTTGTCCCCTTGGGGATCGGCCATCAGCTGGGGGTCCACCGTCAGCAGACCGCCCGACAGGACCAGAGCCCCATTGCTCTGCAGGCCCAGGCCCGCCAGGCTGGAGGGGTCGTTCACGGCCCCGGCCAAACCCGGCGGCGGGGTGCCCGTCAGCAGGGATGCCTGGCCCGCCGTGGTGCCCGCCGCATCGAACACACCGCTGCCCACGCGCCAGCCGCTGGCGCTGCTCAGCCTGAACTGCGGCACATTGGCGAAGCGGCCTCCACCACTCGCGACGATCCCACCCGGCGAGAGCCACACCAGGTTGGTGGGACCCGAGAAGTTCACCGACTTATCGATGAACGTGCCGGCGGGGTTGAGCACCGCCATGAACACGTTGGGAATCCCGCCGGTGTTCACGTTCACACCGGTGATCGCACCGCGGGTGTCGAAGGCGGAGAAGCGATGGAAGAGGTTGCTGCCCGCCGCCGTGCCGCCGCTCACCTGGCAGAGTCCGGCGCCGCAGCTGCCGCCCACCACCCCGTTCAGCGCTGTGCCCAGGCCCAGGGAACCGCTGCTGGCGGTGACCTCCCCCGCCAGGGCTGGACAGCCGGCCAGGAGGGGAGCCAGCAGCAGCAGGGCCCAGGGGCCGATCGCCTGGAGCTGGGTCAAGGCCTGAAGTTCTGACAGGCACCGTTCCATCGTATCTCCCAGTTCCAGCCACTGGCCTGCTTGGCCTGTTCGCGATGGTCATGACGGCCAGGAGCGGGCGGAGCGATCACCAGGGACTGCCGAGCAGCTGGATGCCGGCCCAGTAGAAGGGGTGCTGCAGTCCTGCGGCGATGCGGCGCTGTTCGGCGCTGGTGAGTCCGGTGAGCAACACCTCGCCCTGGCCATTGACCACCTGATTGCCGACCAGCCGCATGGCCCCGGAGGCCATCGCCTGACGGGTTCGCTGCAGCGCCTTCGCCTTGGTCAGGCCCTGGTCCAGGTAGCGGTAGAACTGCACGAAGAGTGCGGAAGTGGCCACATCGTCGACGTACCAGAGGCTGCCCATGGCGCTGCGGGCACCGGCCTGCAGGGCCAGACCAGCGAACCCCAGTTCGCTGTCGGCATCGCCGAGGGCGGTGCGGCAGGCACTGAGCACAAACAGGTCGAGGGGGGCATCGCCCCGCCGACGTCGCAGCTCGGCGAGTTGTTTCAGGGACATCGGGCCCACGCCGGTGTAGAGCCGGGCCGCGGCAGGGCCGCCAGGGAGGAATTCGGCATGGGTGGCCACATGCACCCGGCTGACCTGGGACTGCCCCGCCTGCTCGAGCAGCAGCTGCGGAGTGAAGTCTCTGTTGAGAAAGCGGGAGGCGGGCCGGCCCTTGCTGATCTGATCCAGCTCCTGGGGCACCAGCGGCAGGGGGGAGAGGCCCTGGAACTGGGAGGCCCCGGCGGCCAGCAGCTGGGCGTTGGGCGTCTGGGGCGACAGCGCGAGCCTGGTGAGGCCGAGGGCAGGAGTCAGGGCGAACCCAAAGCGCTCACCGAAAAAGGTCTGGCCGTCGTGGAGAGCCGCGAACGGCACCGCCTGCAGTCCGGCATCCGCCGAGATGAGCAAGGTGGTCACCCCGAGCTGGCGCAGCTTCTCGGCCACCGGCTGGAGCAGAATTGAGTGGAGCTCACGGGCAGGCGAACCGGGCTCCGAAAGCTGCAGGGAAGCCTGGGCGGCCAGCTCTGCATAGAACCTGCGCAGCAGCTGATTGAAGCCTTGGATCGACACTTCCCGGCGATAGCCGAACACCTCACCCTGGGCTGGGATCACGGTGATGTCGAGAAAGGCATCGGTGCCCGGCGCGGTGGTTCTCCCCTTCGCCTCGGAGAATCCGACTCGCAACACGGCTGCGGTGAAGGGGGCGGGTGCCGGGGCCGACCTGCTGGCCGATGGCTTGGTTGCCGAGAGCGGCAACGCCGCAGCACCGCCCGAGGCCAGGGGTGGCCAGATCAGGACACCGAGCGCCACCAGGGCGGTCAGCCAGCTGGGACGGCTGGGACGCAGTGTCATCGCTTCCCTATCCCGATGAGAGATGTGAGGCCATCCTGGCTGTGCCGGCCGGTGGTCGATGCCACGAGGCTGCCTGAGGTGTTCAGCCTGGCCTCGGTCACCAGGGACTGCCGAGCAGCTGGATGCCGGCCCAGTAGAAGGGGTGCTGCAGTCCTGCGGCGATCCGGCGCTGTTCGGCGGTGGTGAGCCCGGTGAGCAGCACCTCGCCGTTGCCGTTGATGACCTGGTCCTTCACCAGCTTGATCGCCCCGGAGGCCATTGCCCGGCGGGTGAGCTGCAGGGCCTCGGCCTTGGGGATGCCCGAGTCGAGATAACGATAGAACTGCACGAACAGGGCTGAGGTGGCCACGTCGTCGACATACCAGAGGCTGCCGATCGCACTGCGGGACCCGGCCTGCAGCGCCAGGCCGGCGAAACCGAGCTCGCTGTCGGCATCCCCGAGGGCGGTGCGGCAGGCGCTGAGTACGAAAAGATCGAGCTGGGCATCCCCCCGTCGCTGGCGCATCTCCGCCAGCTGCCGCAGGGACATCGGCGCCACACCGGTGTAGAGGCGGGCGGCGGCGGGCCCGCCGGGAACGAATTCCGCGTGGGTGGCCACGTGCACCCGGTTCACCAGGGGATCCCCCGCCTTGTCGAGCAGCAGCTGGGGTGTGAAGTCTTGATTGAGATAGGTGGGCACCTGCGTCCCCTTGACGATCTGGTTCAACTCCTGGGGCACCAGCGGCAGGGGGGAGAGCCCCTGGAACCGGGAAGCACCAGCGGCAAGCATCTGGATTCGAGCCCGGCGCGCGGGCGGTGCCAAGTTGGTCAGGGCGAGCGAGGGCGTCAGGGAGAAGGAAAACCGCTCTCCGAGGTAGCTCTGGCCATCGTGGAGTGCTGAGAAGGGAACGGCTTGCAGCCCTGGTTCGGCCGAGATCAGCAGCGTGCTGATCCGCATCCTCCGCAGCTGCTCCTCGACTGGCTGGACAAAGAGGGCATCCAGCTGGCGGGCAGGGGCGCTGGGATCGGCCAGCTGCAGGGGTGCCTGGCTGGCGAGTTGGATGTAGAGCTGGCGCAGGAGCTGATTGAACTGCCGGCTGGATACTTCCCGCCGAAAACCCACCACCTCCCCCTCCGGGGGGATCAGGGTGATGTCGATGAACGAGTCGGTCGTGGGATTGAGGGTCTTTCCCTTGGCGGGGCTAAAGCCAAGGCGCAGAACCGCAGGTCTGTACCTGGCCGCTTCAAACACTCCCCCGGTGCTTTGCGCGGTCGAGCGGACAGCCTTGACAGGGGTCTGGGCTGGTGCCGCGCCAGGCCAAAGGCCCAGGCCGGTGAGCAGCGAGGCCAGCAATCGCAGCCTTCGCCATGTAGCGCCGATGCTCAGGGTCATGGGCTGAACTGCTGACGGATGGCCTCGATCGCCTGGCGGAGGACAGCCTGGATTTCCGCTGGTGTGGGCACGTTGAAGCCAGTGCCTGTGCTGCCTGCCGTGGTGAGCCCGAGCTTGGTGGCGGTGCTTTCGGCGGTCTTCTGTTCTGCTGCGGTGTACTGGGCAGTGACCTGCTGGGCGGGGAGTGGCTGGGCGGGCTGGGCCGCCAGAGCGGTCGCCGGGGCGCCGGAGCCGCTGGCCGCCGGACTGGCGGCGTTGCTGCCGGCCTGCGGCTCCGCCGCTGCCGGCTGGGAGGGGTGCGGATTCTCGGTGGTGTCGCTGGAATCGAGCATGGAGGAGGCATCGGTGAGCGTGACGCTCACGAGCTGATCACCAGCCGGTGCCCCGGACTGGGAGACGGTGGGAGAGGGCAGGGGGCTGGAGTCGGCGTTGGTCCGGTTGACCACGGGTTGGAGCGGATTGAACGCCTGCTGGGCAATCACCACAGGCAGCAGGGGCGCCAGGGGGTTGCTGCGCTGTTGCTGCTGGCCATTGAGGGTGAGCACCCCACCGTTGAAGCTGGCGCTGTTGGTGATGGTGGAGGCGCTGAACCTGAAGCTGGCGCCACCGCCACCCAGCAGGGAGGTGAGGGCATCGAGGTTGAGGCTGGCGGTGGCGGCCGAACCGATGGTGATCGCGCCACCGCTCAACCCGAAGACATTGAAGCTGCTGCCGCCAATGGTGATGGCGGTGCCGTTGACGTTGATGCTGCCGCCGAGACCTGGGGGATCGGCCACGAGGCTGGAGTTGCTGATCGCGACCGTGCTGGGCAGCGCGGCCGGCAGGCCGCTGGCTCCTGCCAGTTCGATGGAGCCGATGCGGATGGTGCCTCCATCGGCGGCGCCGGAGGTGTTCACGCTGGTGCCGCTGAGGGCGATGCTGGCGCCGTTGAGCTGCACGGTGCCACCGGCGGAGGCGCCACTGGCATCGAGGCTGGCGCCCTGGAGGTCGAGCGTCCCGAAGCCAAACAGCGAGAGGGTGCCGCCGGGGCTGGTGAGGGAGGCGCCCGGGCTGAGGCTGAGGGGTCCACTGGCCAGCAGGGTGATCGGTGCTCCGGCGGAGCTGATGGCGCCACTGAGGCTGAGGGGGCCATTGAGGCTGGAGAGGGTCACCGGCCCACTGGCACCGACGCCCTGGAGGCTGAGGGGTCCGCTGCTCTGGATGATCTCCACCCGACTGAAGCCGCTGCCAAGCCGGCCGGACCCGCTTTCGCTGTAGAGGCCATCGAGCAGCAGGGCGCCGCTGCCGTTCACCAGGCCGGCATTGCTCAGGGCAGCGGTGGTGAAGCCGCCGCCGTTGAGGGAGAGGGTGGCACCGCTGCCCACCGTGGTGGTGCCGCCCACCGCCAGGGAGCCGCCATCGAGGCTGAGGGCCTGGTTGTTGATCAGGCTCTGCAGCTCGGTGCTGCCGGCGGCAGCGTCATAGCTCACGGCCGCGCTGCCGGAAGGAATCAGCACAGCGGCCACGTTGGCGGCGGAAGGGAGGGCATCCCAGTTGGCCGGATCACTCCAGAGGCCGCTGCTCAGGCCATTGCTTGGAGCACTCCAGGTGGACTGGGGGCGGCGGGTGATCGTGCCGCTGGCGGAGATGAGCGCAACGGAGTAGTTGGCACCGCTATTGCCGTCGTTGAGAGTGAAGCCGTTGTTGACGGTGAGGGAGTTGGCGGTGAGAACGTCCTTGGAATTGAAGGACTGGCTGAGAGGTGATAGTGAATCACCGGAGACCAGGCCGCTGAAGATGGGCGTAACGCTGGAGATTGTTGTGCCGTCGTAGATCTTGGTGTCGCTGCTGGCGGTGATGGAGAGGTTGGCCTTGGCGATGGTGGCGCTCAGGCCTGCGGTGGGAGCGAGGGAGTAGTTGGCAGCGAGGCCACCTGTAGCGGAGTCATCGCCGAGGAGATAGGTGGCGGTTGCGGAGCGGTTGCCAGCGTTTTTGGAATCGAAGAGCCCCGTGGCGGAGAGGGAGAGGGATTCGGAACCGATCAGGCCGGAGAGGGAGCCGAGGTTGATGACAGCGGTGTTGGAGCCGTCATAGGTGCGGCCTGCGGCGGT
>JBJTWP010000302.1:0-4622 GCA_046081805.1 Cyanobacteriota bacterium | reverse complement strand
TCTTGGGAACGGCGCCCACCACGGTGTCCACCTTCTGGCCGCCCTTGAACACCATCAGCGTGGGGATGCTGCGGATGCCGTACTGGCTGGCCACGTTGGGATTTTCGTCGGTGTTGAGCTTGAACACCTTGATGCGCCCCTCGAACTCCTTGGCGATCTCATCGACGATCGGCGCCACCATCCGGCAAGGACCGCACCAGGGAGCCCAGAAGTCAACCAGCACAGGCACGTCGCTCTTGAGAACGTCCTGCTCAAAGGAGGCGTCGGTGACGGCAGCAGCGCTGGACATCCTTGTGGGGATAGGGTTTGCCGGAATCTAGCAACGGGATTCGGGGCGCACCACTGGGTCTTGCCCAAGCGTTGCAGAAGAGTAAAGCCCGGCCACGCCGGGTGGGGGGTGTGAGGAGTGTGCGAGCCGTAGCCCCCACAGACTTCAGAATAGGCCGAGGCCCTACTTGCCCATGCCCAGCTGCTGGGCCTTCTGGTACACCTTGCCCTCGGTGAGCAGCGAGGGGGCCACCACCACCTCCACCTGCTGCATCTCCCTGAGGGTGCGGGCGCCGAGGGTGCCCATCGAGGTGCGGATGCAGCCCAGCAGGTTCTGGGTGCCGTCGTCGAGGCCGGCCGGACCGCGCAGGATCGTCGCCAGGCTGCCGGTGGTGCCCACCTTGATGCGGGTGCCGCGGGGCAGCACGGGGCTGGGGGTGGCCATGCCCCAGTGGAAGCCGCGGCCAGGCGCTTCAGCAGCGCGGGCGATCGGCGAGCCGATCATCACCGCGTCGGCGCCGCAGGCCAGACACTTGCAGATGTCGCCGCCGGTGACAATGCCGCCGTCGGCGATCACGGGCACATGGCGGCCACTCTCCCTGGCGTAGTCATCGCGCGCAGCGGCACAGTCGGCGACCGCGCTGGCCTGGGGAATGCCGACGCCCAGCACGCCGCGGCTGGTGCAGGCGGCGCCGGGACCGATGCCCACCATCACGCCGGCGGCACCGGCCCGCATCAGATTGAGGGCCACTTCATAGGTGACGCAGTTGCCGATCACCACCGGCACGCCGAACTCGCGGCAGAGGGTCTCGAGATTCAGGCTCTCCTGCCCTTCAGGGCCGAGGTGCTCGGTGCTCACCACGGTGGCCTGCACGAAGAACAGATCCGCCCCCGCCTCGGCGATCGCCTGGCCGAACTTCAACGCCGCCACCGGGGTGGCACTCACGGCGGCGATGCCGCCCTTCGCCTTGATCTCGGCGATGCGCTGCCGGATCAGGTCTTCCCGCACCGGCTGGCTGTAGAGCTCCTGCATCAGCGGCACGAACGCCTCCTTGCCCACTGCGGCGATCCGGTCCAGCACCGGGTTGGGGTCGTCGTAGCGGCACTGCACCCCTTCCAGGTTCAGCACGCCCAGCGCGCCCAGCTTGGTGAGCTCCACGCACATGGCCACATCCACCACGCCATCCATGGCGCTGGCGACGATCGGAATCTCGCGGGCGATCCCGCCCAGGCTCCAGCTGCTGTCGGTGACGGCCGGATCGACCGTGCGCCCACCTGGCACCAGGGCGATTTCATCAATGCCGTAGGCGCGGCGAACGGTGCGGGAACGGCCGAGCTGAATCTCCACCAGGAACGCTGACGCAATCGCGTCAAGCTATCAACCGAGCCGGCGGGCTTCCGGTGATCTGCGCTATGGCGACGCCGTATCAGCGGGCGCGGAAACGCCGCCAGCGCTGGCGCAGACCCTCCGCCAGTTGCTCCCGGTCCCCGCGCCGCAACAGGCGCGGCACGCCGTTGCGCACCACCCAGATCACCCCCACCAGCTCCAGCAGCCCGGGGAGTAGGGGAAGGCTGTCCATGGCCTGGATCAGCGCGGCATAGATCCGCAGCACCATCAGCGTCGCGATCAGGGCCGCCAGCACCAGGGCGGGGGTACGGGCCTGGACCCAGGCCGCCCTGGCCTGGCCGCTGGCGAACCAGTCACGCAGCTGGCCGATCAGCAGCTCCCACTCCCCGCCCTCGGGGTCGCCTGGCAGCTCGCTCGCTGCGCTGGGGGGAATGGTGAGGGTGTTGGCCACGGTGGGCACACCGCCAGCCTCCCCGTCGGCGGGGCTGGCCGGACTGCTGTCCGGCCCGGCTCCCGCCGGGCTGGTGGTGGGCAGATCGGCCATGGCGCTGACGATTGCATCCAGAAAGGCGAGCTTAGAGGTGGTGTTCGGCAGGTCCGTGGCGCGGCCCTCAGCCCTCCAGGGGCACCAGGGTGGGTCGACTGCCGAGGGGCCGCACAGGCAGCCGCAGCGGCATCCGGCCTTCGCGCAGCTCTGCGGCGAGCTGTTGCGCAGCGGCCTCCGCCAGGCTGGGACTGCAGGCCGGCCCACAGCGAATCCGCCCCTGGGGCAGCTCGATGGCCCCCTGCAGCAGCTCCGCGTAGCGCACGTGCCCCAGGCTGGGCTTGAGCCGGCGGGGGAGGCCGAGGTCGAGCACCGGCACCTCCAGCAGCTCCGGCCCTGCCGACGCCTGACGAGCCCTGGCCAGATTGAGCAGGGGCACCGGCGCCGCCACCGCCACCAGCAGCCCTGGGCCATGACTCTCGAACCGGCAGGGGCGTAGCCAGGGGGCCTTCAGACCTGGCAACTCCACGCTCAAGGCGGCAGAGGCCCCAGGGGCCAGGGCATGGCCCAGGGGTGAGCGGGGCACCCCCGGCTGATGGGCGCTGCCGGCCCCCAGCACCCAGCCCAGGCCGCCCGCCACCAACACCGGGGATCCAGGGCCGAGCTGGGCCAGGCCAGGCATGGTGAGCCCGATGCTGCCCGCGCCACCGCAGCTGTAGAGGGCGCTGCCGTAGGGGCCCAGCAGCGGTCCGAGGGCCGTGGCGGTGAGGCCTGGGGCGCTGCTCACGGCCACGATGCCGTTCTCGCTGATGCCCCGCTGCAGCTCCAGACGAGCCACGCCGATCTGCGCCAGCCGCAGGTCTGTGTGCAGCTCCCGCCGCGGCTGCAGGGCGGTGGCCTCCCCGATGGCGGCCAGATGCACGGCACGCCCGGCCAGCAACGCGGCCAGCACCGGTGCAGCGGCGACCGGCAGCACCAGGTCACCGGTGCCGCAGCCGCAGAGGGCATCCACCCCGTCGAGGCGGGCCTGGCGCAGGCGAATGGGCGGGTCGCAGGGGCCCAGGCTCAGATGGAGGCTGAACTGGTCGGTGAAGCCGGCATCGGCGGCGGCCACCACATGGGTGCTGAGGAAGGCCTGCTCAAGGCCCCCGGCAGCGGCCAGGGCCCGGAATTCCGCGGCGGTGCGCACCTGCAGATCCCCTGCCCGCTGCAGGGCGCGCAGACTGGCTTCGCTGCGCTCCGGGGCGCGGCTCGCGGGGCCGGCGGTCGACTTGGGCAAGGGCTGGAACGGTGCAGCGGATTTTCCAACACATCTATCAGTAAAATCCTTCCTGCCGAAGACGCCTCTGCATGGCCGAATCCACCGGAGCCCTGACCCCCGGAGACTCCGACGGACGGATCATCCAGACTGACCTTCGCAGCGAGATGTCGCGCTCCTATCTGGAGTACGCGATGAGCGTGATCGTGGGACGGGCCCTGCCCGACGCCCGCGACGGGCTCAAACCCGTGCATCGGCGCATCCTCTATGCGATGTACGAGCTGGGCCTCACCAGCGACCGGCCCTACCGCAAGTGCGCCCGGGTGGTGGGTGAGGTGCTCGGCAAGTACCACCCCCATGGCGACACCGCCGTGTATGACGCCTTGGTGCGCATGGCGCAGGATTTTTCCCTGCGCATGCCCCTGATCGACGGTCACGGCAACTTCGGCTCGGTCGACAATGACCCGCCAGCGGCCATGCGTTATACTGAGTCGCGGCTGCAGGCCCTCACCACCGATGCCCTATTGGAGGACATCGAAAGTGAGACTGTTGATTTTGTTGACAACTTTGACGGCAGCCAGCAGGAGCCCACGGTGCTGCCGGCCCGGCTCCCCCAGCTGCTGCTCAATGGCTCCTCCGGCATCGCCGTGGGGATGGCCACCAACATCCCCCCCCACAACCCCGGCGAGCTGATCGATGGCCTGCTGGCGCTGATCGCCAATCCGGAACTCAGCGATCGGGAGCTCACCGCCCTGATACCGGGGCCCGACTTCCCCACCGGCGGCCAGATCCTGGGCCGCAGCGGCATCCGCGAGATCTATGCCACCGGCCGCGGCTCGGTGACCATGCGCGGGGTGGCGGCCATCGAAACCATCGACGTGCCGGGCCGCCCTGACCGGGATGCCGTGATCATCACGGAATTGCCCTACCAAACCAACAAGGCGGCACTGATTGAGCGCATTGCCGAGCTGGTGAACGACAAGAAGCTGGAGGGCATCGCTGACATCCGCGACGAATCTGACCGCGACGGCATGCGGATCGTGATCGAATTGCGGCGGGACGCCTATCCGCAAGTGGTGCTGAACAACCTGTTCAAACTCACACCCCTGCAGAGCAATTTCAACGCCTACATGCTGGCCCTGGTGGGCAGCGAGCCGGTACTGCTGACCCTGCGGCGTCTGCTGGCGGTGTTCCTCGACTTTCGCATCGAGACGATCGAGCGCCGCACCCGCTACTTCCTGCGCAAGGCCGAAGAGCGCGACCAC
>JBJTWP010000301.1:0-3139 GCA_046081805.1 Cyanobacteriota bacterium | reverse complement strand
GTCTCCCCGAGCCGCCGCCGCTCCATCTTCAACACCAGCTTGGAGAGTTGCTCGGGCCGCAGCCGCCGCTCATCCTCCGCGTCGAGGCTGTCCTCGGGATCCGGCCAACTCCAGGTTCCCTCAAGAACAGCCGAGTAGACGGCCATGGCCTCCGTCAGCGCGTCCGTTGTGTGCTCGGGAGCAGGAGGCGTGCGCAGAGTGATGGCCCGTTTCTGGGGCCCCGCATCAGGAGGGTCTTCAAGAAGGGGCGGCAGCTCCGCGCTGACCAGGCGCAGTCGGTCGTGGTGGAGCTGGATGAACCAGCCACCCCTGCCCCCACGACTGCGCTTGAAGCCACGGGAGAGGTCCTTGAGCCAAGACGGGCTGGCCACAGGCCTTGGGTAAATCCTGGGTAAAAAATAGGCGGACCGAGGCGGTTTCAGGCGGATTCCGGCCAATCCAGACGGATGAGCGCAATTCCCAGAACGACTGCTGTGACTGGCTCAGATCCCAGTCAGGCTGCGGTTTCTGGAGATGCCCGGTGCCGGGTTCGAACCAGCGACATCCTGCTTGTAAGGCAGGCGCTCTACCGCTGAGCTAACCGGGCGGCTGCGCCATTCTGCAGGCCGACGGTCTTCCTTCCCATCCCTTGGCCAGCGGCCGCCTCCATGATCGGGCCACCTGGCTGCTGGCCTTGCCTGCCGGGCTGCTGGTGTGGCCCTGGCTGGGCTGGAGTGGTGTCGCCGCCACTGGTGCAGGGTTCCTGGTGGGGGGGCTGCTGCTCTCCCCGGATCTCGACACCCATTCCCGCCCCACGGCGCGCTGGGGGCTGCTGCGGGGACTCTGGTGGCCCTACCGACGCCTGCTGCGGCATCGGTCCGTGATCTCCCACAGCCCGTTGCTGGGCACGGCGGTGCGCCTGGCCTACCTGGGGGGCATGGTTGTGCTGCTGGCCCTGCTGCTGCACCTGCTGGGCGTGCCGGGTGTTCCGAGCCTGTGGGCGGGCGGGCTGGAGCTCTGGCGGCAGCACCAGAGCCTGCTGATCGCGACGTTGGTGGGCGTGGAGGCCAGCAGCTGGCTGCATCTGATGCAGGACGGTGATCCGATGCCACGGCTCCCCCGTGGGCTGCGGCGCAGGAGACAGCGCAGGAGACAGCGCCGCAGCAGGCGCCGCCAACGCCGTCAATGACAGGGTGGGATCGTTTCGTCTGGGTTGCGATGCCCCCACAGCCGGCCCTCGACGCGCTGGATGCGCTGATCAGGGTGGTGGCCCGCCTGCGCGATCCCGAAGGCGGCTGCCCCTGGGACCTGGAGCAGACCCACGCCTCCCTGGTGCCCTACGTGCTGGAGGAAGCCCACGAGGTGGCGGATGCCATTCGCCACGGCGATGACCGCCACCTGGCGGAGGAACTGGGCGACCTGCTGCTGCAGGTGGTGCTGCACGCCCAGATCGCCAGCGAGGCGGGCCGCTTCGATCTGGAGCAGATCGCGCGGGGCATCAGCGCCAAGCTGATTCGGCGCCATCCCCATGTGTTCGGCGAGGCGGAAGCGGCCGACAGCGCCGCGGTGAAGCAGCACTGGGAGGCGATCAAGGCCCAGGAGCGGACGGAGCGCGCCGCCAGCCAGGCAGCTGAGCCAGCGCTCCCATCGGCCAGCCCGCTCAGCGACAGGCTGGCCGGCAAGGTGCGGGGCCAGCCCGCCCTGGCCGGCGCCATGACGATCTCGAAGCAGGCCGCCGCCGCCGGCTTCGAATGGGACGCCATGGCCGGCGTGTGGGAGAAGGTGCACGAGGAGCTCGATGAGCTCAAGCAGGCGGTGGCGGAAGCCCAGGCCAGCGGCGATGCGGCCCACGCCCAGGAGGAACTGGGCGATGTGCTGTTCACCCTGGTGAATGTGGCGCGCTGGTGCGGCATCGATCCGGAGGCCGGCCTGGCCGGCACCAACCGCCGCTTCCTCGCTCGCTTCTCCCGGGTGGAGGCGGCCCTGGGCGGCGAGCTGCAGGGCCGCAGCATCCGGGAACTGGAAGCGCTCTGGCGCCAGGCCAAGGCCCAGCTCCGGGCCGAGGGCGGGCAGGGCTGAACCGTCGACCGATCACCACGATCAGCGGCTCCGGCCGGTGGCAGCGGATGCGCAAGTCTGGAGGCACGAACCCGAGCAGCCATGCCCGAGCCCTGCCACCAGCCCGCCCCCACCACCGGCGGGTCCCTCTGCGCACCTGGCTGGGTGGACGAGATCTTCGATGGGGTGCGCTACGGCCTGGCGGGGCGGGTGATCGCCGAGCAGGCGTCGCCCTTCCAGACGGTGACGATCATCGAGAGCGAGCGCTACGGCAAGGGCCTGCTGCTCGACGGCTGCTGGATGACGGCCGAGGGCCAGGAGCGTCACTACCACGAGTCGCTCGTGCACCCGGCCCTCTGCGGCGCCGAGCGGATCGAGCGGGTGCTGGTGATCGGCGGCGGCGATGGCGGCACCGCCCGCGAGTGCCTGCGCCACCCCGGCGTGCAGCAGCTCGACATGGTGGAAATCGATGGGCTGGTGGTGGCCTGGAGCCAGGAGCACCTGCCCTCGATCGGCGGGGGCTGCTGGAGCGATCCGCGCTTCCGGCTCAGCGTGGGCGACGGCATCGCCTGGGTGCGCGCGGCAGCCGACGCCAGCTACGACGTGGTGATCGTGGATGGCTCCGATCCCGCCGGTCCGGCCGAGGGACTGTTCAACCGGGCGTTCTTCGAGCAGTGCCGCCGCATCCTGCGGCCGGGCGGGGTGTTCGCCACCCAGAGCGAATCGCCGGAGGCCTTCCGAGCGGTGCACATCGACACGGTGCAGGTGATCCGCGCGGTGTTCGGCCACGCCGATCCGATGTATGGCTGGGTGCCGATGTATCCGAGTGGCTGGTGGAGCTGGACCTTCGCGGCCGTGGATGGCGCCCGCTACCGCGAGCCCCGGGCGGAGCGGGCCGCGGCCGTGGCGGCCGGTTGTGAGATCTGGAGTCCGCGCTGGCAGCGTGGGGCGTTCGATGCGATCCCGGCCTTTGTGGAGCGGGCCCTGAACCGATGAGCACGAGCTTCGATGCCGACGGCGCCATCTACATGGGCAGCCGCCGCGATCCGGCCGGACCCGCTGAGGGTCTGTTCAACCGCGCTTTCTTCGAGCAGTGCCGGCG
>JBJTWP010000300.1:0-7683 GCA_046081805.1 Cyanobacteriota bacterium | reverse complement strand
TTCGAGGGGGTCTTCGACGCGGCAGGTCTGGCACCCGCCTGAGGGGACCCACCGCGCAAACCCGCACTGACCGGCGCCAAACATGCACAATCGGGCTGAAAGCGCTGCGCTAGGGCCCCGATGTTGAAACGCCCTGCCTGCTCCGGCGATCACCGCCTGAATCGGGACCGCTGGCGGCTGTCCTGGCGGCTGGCCGTGATTTTGAGCCTCGGATTCGCCACCGTCGCAGCATTCACTTACGCGAATGCACTCAACGCCGCGCGCCGGCAGGTGGTGGAATCGACCCTGCCCCTCACCCTGGATGCACTCTCTGCAGACCTGAAGCAGGAATTCGTGCGGCCAATCCTGTTCTCCTCGGCGATGGCCGCCAACACCTTGCTGATCGACTGGCAGACCGCTGGCGAGGCGCCGCTGGAACAGGTGCAGACCTGCTTGAAGCGGGTTCAGGCCCAGCACGGGGCCACCACCGCCTTTTTTGTCTCGGATCGCACGGGCCGTTACTACCACCCGGATGGGGTGATCAAAACGGTCAACCCCATGTCCGGTCAGGATTCCTGGTATTTCCGTCTGCGCTCCAGCGCCGCTCCCTATGAAGTGAATCTGGATCGCGACACGGCCGACCTCAACCGCTACACCGTGTTCGTCAACTACAGGCTGGTGGACGGCCATGGCCGGTTCCGTGGCGCCGTGGGCCTGGGCCGCGCCTCCAATCAGCTCACCGAGCTGATCCGTAAGGCCGAGCTGTCCCATGGCATCCAGGTGATGTTCGTGGATCTCCAGGGGCGCATCCTCTTCGGTGACCGGGGGCTGCCGCAGAAGCCGCTGCACCGCTTGCAGCGATGGCCTGGCCTGGGGCCCTACAGCCAGCGCATTCTCAGCCAGACCCAGGATGCCTTCAGCTATCGCGAAGGGGGGCGGGAGATCGTCGTGCGCAGTCGGCGCATCCCTGAGCTCAACTGGGTGTTGCTGGTGCGCACCCTGCCACGGCTGCCGGACGGCTTCCTGCTGGATTCCCTGCTGCAGATCATCAGCATCGCCCTGCTCACCCTGGCCCTGGCCCTGGTGCTGGTCTTTCGGGTGACTGGACGCCACCACGCCAAGATGGAGACGCTGGCCTTCACGGATCCCCTCAGCGGTGCTCTCAACCGCTCGGCCTTCGTCGGTCTGTCCCGCCTGCGGCTGGAGGAGGCCCGAGACGGTGCCCAGCCCCTGGGGTTGGCCCTGTTGGACATCGATCGCTTCAAGCACATCAATGATCACTTCGGCCACCCGGCCGGGGATGGTGTGATTCGTCAGGTGGCCGGGCAGATCCGCGACAGCATCCGCAGTGGCGATCTGTTGTTCCGCTGGGGTGGCGATGAGTTCCTGCTGCTGCTGCCCGGGGTGACCCGGGAGCAGGCCCAGGCACTGATGGAACGGCTGGCGTCAGCGGTGGCTAAGCAGGTGGGCCCGGCTGCGGCGACGGATCTGCGGGTGACCCTGAGCATCGGGGTCACGGTGTGGCGGAGTGAGGACAGCCTGGAGACGGTGCTGGAGCGGGTTGATCGGGCCCTTTACCGCGCCAAGCACGGCGGTCGCAACCAGGTGGTGAGCGGCTGAGCGACTGGAGCAACCTCCCGGCCCTGGAGTTCCACGGGCTCCAGCGGTGCCTGGGCTGGGGCTCCTGTGGCACCTGATCAGGAGGGCATCCCTGATCAGGAGGGGCATCCCTTAAAGTTTGTCCATCGGGATGTAGCGCAGCTTGGTAGCGCACTTCGTTCGGGACGAAGGGGCCGCAGGTTCGAATCCTGTCATCCCGACTGATCAGGACAGGGCCGCACCGGGATACCCCCGCGGGGTCACCATCCGCCCATCACGCTGATAGCTGCTGGAGTTGCCCACCAGCACTAGGGTCAGCATGTCCACCTGCTCGACCGGCAGGGTTGCCAGGGTGTGCAGGCTCACCTGTTCCTCCTGCCGGCCGAGTTGGCGGCAGATCGCCACGGGGGTGCTGTCCGACCGGCCCGCCAGCAGCAGGTCCCTGGCCCGTCCCAGCTGCCAGTCGCGGCCCTGCGAGCGGGGGTTGTAGAGCGCCACCACGAAGTCGCCGCTGGCCGCAGCTGTGAGACGCCGCTCGATCACCGCCCACGGTGTGAGTCGGTCGCTGAGACTGATGGTGCAGAAGTCGTGCATCAGGGGGGCGCCGGCCCGGGCCGCTGCCAGCTGGAGCGCTGAGATGCCGGGATGCACGCTGAAGGAAGGTCGGCCATCGGCCGGCTGCTCAAGCCACAGCTCCAGGGCCAGACCGGCCATGGCGTAAATGCCACTGTCGCCCGATGAGACCAAGGCTAGAGACAGCCCCTGGCTGGCCCATTCCAGGGCCAGCCGGCAGCGGGCCCGCTCTTCGGTGAGACGGCCGTCGAGCCGCAGCTGGTCGGGCCGCCGCAGCGGCTCCAGCAGGTCGAGATAGGGGCCATAGCCCACCCAAACCGTGCTTTGGGCCAAGGCGTGGCGGGCCTCCGGGGTGAGCAGATCCAACCGACCGGGACCGCTGCCCACCAGGTGAAGCTGGCCGTGCTGGGGTGCCCATTGGCTGGCCGCTGCGGCGACGGCCAGGGTGGCGGCGCCCAGCTCAGCCCCTTGGCGGTGCTCGATCCGCTTGGGCAGCAGCAGGCTGGCCCCAGGGCCGGCAGCGAGCAGGGCTGCGGCTTCCGCCACGCTCGGTGTGCCCATCTCGGCTGCCACGGCGGCGGAGGGATTCGGCACGTCCACCCTGGCCAGCGCTTCGGGCTCCAGGAACCGCAGCGGCCAGCTCCGCCGCCGGGCCAACTCCAGCAGGGCTGGCTCATCCGCCTTGCGGCTGGCCGTGGCCAGGCCCGCCACCGCCTCCATCGCCAGCTGTTGCTCCCTGAGGGTGTCATCGATCAGCCGTTCCAGCAGCGGCAGGCTGGTGCCCCGTTCGCAGCCCACCCCCAGCCAGAGTGCAGGCGGATGCCAGCGGCAGCCAGGGCCCTGGCGGTAGCTCACCACGAGCTCCGCCGCCGCCGATCCAGCCCAGGGGCGGCCAGCGCTGCTGGAGGCGAGCGCCAGGGTGTGGGCCGCAGGGAGGTCGCGCCAGTCAATGCTGCCGCTGTCCTGGTGCAGGCCAATGGTCTGGCCACTGGCCGTCCGTTTCATCAGGGTGGTCCAGTCGCCCGTGCCGCGTCGCCAGCCCCAGTCCCACCCGAAGGCATCCAGCGCCAGCCTCCCCGCGCCGCTGCTGGCCCCGGTGAGCACGGCGGTGCCCCCCAGCAGGGCTGCCACCCGTTGGCTGAGAACTTCCGCCCCGGCACGATGGCCCCCCAGCAGTGGAATGGCGAACCGGCCCTCCGGATCCACCACCACCACGGGGGGATCCGTGTGTTTGTCGCCCAACAGGGGGGCGATCAGGCGCGTCACCAGCCCGGTGGCGCCCACCACCACAAAACCCCGGCTGCTGGTCCAGTGCTGCGTGAGGGTTTCCCTGGCGCTGGGGCTGGCGTCGTGGCCGGCCACCGCGGACACCAGGCCCGCCTGTCGCAGCTGCTCCAGTACCCCAGCCGCTGCTTCGCTGAAGCCCAGGCCCCAGAGGTGCAGGAACGATCCTGATCCAGATCCGGTCGATCCGGCTTCAGCGGATCCCGAGGCTGACGTGCTCATGGGGTTCCCAGTGGCCGAGGCAGTCCCGCCGATGGACTGGGGTCGACGCCTTCCGGGCTGGTGATCGGTGTCGAGCTGGCGGCTGGCCGGCCATGCCGCCTCCAGCCCGGTCAGCGGGTTCGGGCTCTGAGTCAGCTTCGGGTTCGGGTTCGCCTGCGCCCCCGTCCTCGCCCCCAAGCCCGCTGTCGTTCGCACTGTCGATCTCGCTGGGGTCCTCCTCGCTGGGGTCCCCGTGGCCCGGCTCGCTGTCAGGCGCTGGCCCAGGTTCCCGCTCGGCCGCCGCCTCTGCCGCTTCTTCCGGAGCCGCTGCCTGTTCCTGGGGAGGAGGCGCGTCACCCAGGAGGGCTGCCAGTTCCTCTGGCCTGAGAGGACCGCCAAGCCAGCGGGGGGGATTCTCTCCCCCCAGATTCACGGCGCGCACGAGACTGTTGAACGGGGGATTCAGGGGATCGCCCCGTCCATCCACCAGGTCCAGCTGGAGGGCGTTGCTGCCGTTGTTCCAGCCCCGCAGCCACAGCGGCACGTTCTGATCCACCAGGAACGCATCGCCGTTGACACGCACCCGCAGACGCCAGCTGCCGTCGCCCTCGCGCAGATGCTGCAGCGGCGCGTCAAACAGAAGCCAGTCCAGCAGCACGGGCTCGGCGCTGCTCCACTCCGCCGGGCTCACCGCCACCAGCTCGGGGGTACCGGGTGCCGGGACGGCCAGGGCATTGGCCGCAATGGATTGCACCTGAATCCGGCTGGAGGCGCCCGGGTTCTTCAGCGCTTCCCCCCATGGGCGCGCGGCGTAGGCCGTGATCCGGTGGCTGCCGGGGGGCAGGGCCGGGAGGCTGGTCTCAACCACCGCACCCCCTGGTGTTCGG
The DNA here is from genome assembly GCA_046081805.1 of Cyanobacteriota bacterium. Classification (GTDB taxonomy): domain Bacteria; phylum Cyanobacteriota; class Cyanobacteriia; order PCC-6307; family Cyanobiaceae; genus UBA5018. Next base: position 3,160 of record JBJTWP010000300.1, on the reverse strand, counting down.
TGGTGTTCGGTGAGCCGCAGTACGGGCTGGTCGTCAATCTGCACGGCCACGTGGGGGCCAAGTCCGAGGGAGCCTGCATCCACCAGGGGCCAGTCCCACACCTTCAGGCGCAGCCTCCAGCGGTCGGCGGGAAGGGTGGCGCCGTCGGCCGGGAGTTCGATGGCCACCTGCGGATCCCGATCGGCCAGGGCCTGCTGCAATTGCTGCACCGGGATGGGTGGCGCCACTTCCTGCAGACGGCCTGACGGTGGACTGGCGGCCAGGGGGGGCGGTCCCTGGGAGGAACCAGGCCGGCCGCTGCAGCCAGCTGGCAGCAACACCAGGGCCACCAGGACTGTGGCCACCAGCACGGCGATGCAACACCGCTGGATCCGGCCGGGCTGAACCCCTGCGGCGACGGGGAGGTGGATGCTCAAGGGTCGTCAGGGTACCTGCGGGATTGGGGCATTCTGCTGTGGCACCACCGCCCCATCCCTGCTATCGAGCAGGGGCTTTGATTGTGGCCTTTGTTTGTTAGCCCAACGGCTCAAGAAATGGGGTTGTCGTTGATTGCAACTGCTGGGCAAACCCCTGTGCTGGCCTGGGAAGCGCTGGGATTGAACCTTTGTAACTCAGCCCCCGGCCCTTTCGGAAGTGGCCCCTATACTTCCGCCAGCGGTCCCCTTGCTGGGGCCTCAAAGCCCCAGTGATTGCAACGGGTTTCGCGGACTCGCGAGGCCAGTGCCCACTGGAGCCCATGGTCCGGATCCCGGCCTCGGCCGGCCCTGTCCATGGGGCCCATCCACAGGGGTGGCCCTCCACCTCGACTCCGTCCCTCGAGGAACCTCTCGATGACCATCAGCCCACCAGAGCGTGGGAAAACGGCGAAGGAGCTGGTCGAACGGGTCAACAACCCGGCGACCTTCGAGCTGTTCGAAAAGCCCGGCCATTTCGATCGCTCCCTCGCCAAGGGTCCCAAAACCACAACCTGGGTTTGGAACCTCCACGCCAACGCTCACGACTTCGACAGCCACACGAGTGATCTCGAAGAGGTCTCTCGCAAGATCTTCTCGGCGCACTTCGGCCATCTGGCCGTCATCTTCATCTGGTTGAGCGGTGCCTTCTTCCATGGCGCACGCTTCTCCAACTACACCGGCTGGCTGGCTGACCCACTGCACGTCAAGCCCTCAGCCCAGGTGGTCTGGCCAATCTTCGGTCAGGAAATCCTCAATGGTGATGTGGGTGCCGGCTTCCACGGCATTCAGATCACCTCCGGTCTGTTCCATGTGTGGAGGGCCTGGGGTTTCACCAATGAGTTCCAGCTCCTGTGCACCGCCATCGGCGCCCTCGTGATGGCTGGCCTGATGCTGAACGCCGGCGTCTTCCACTACCACAAAGCAGCTCCCAAGCTGGAGTGGTTCCAGAACGTTGAGTCCATGCTCAACCACCACCTGGCGGGTCTGCTGGGTCTGGGATCCCTGTCGTGGACCGGACACCTTCTGCATGTGTCGCTGCCCACCACGGCCCTGATGGATGCCATCGACGCTGGCCAGCCCCTCGTGCTCAATGGCAAGACGATCGCCACTTATGGCGACATTCCATTGCCCCACGAGTTCTTCAACCAGGATGTGATCGCCCAGCTGTTCCCCGGTTTCGGGGCTGGTATCGGTGCGTTCTTCACTGGCAACTGGGCCGCCTACAGCGATTTCCTAACCTTCAAAGGTGGGCTTAATCCTGTGACCGGCAGTCTGTGGATGACTGACATCGCCCATCACCACCTGGCGATTGCGGTGCTGTTCATCGTTGCTGGTCATATGTACCGGACCAACTGGGGCATCGGCCACAGCCTCAAGGAAATCCTCGAGGGCCAGAAGGGTGATCCACTGCTCTTCCCGGCACCGAATGGCCACGACGGCCTGTTTGAGTTCATGACCACCAGCTGGCACGCCCAACTGGCCGTGAACCTGGCCCTGCTTGGCTCGCTGACCATCATTGTGGCGCATCACATGTATGCGATGCCGCCCTATCCCTATATCGGGATTGATTATCCCACCCAGTTGTCGATCTTCACCCATCACACCTGGATTGGTGGTTTCCTGATCGTCGGTGCCGGCGCCCACGCCGCCATCGCCATGGTGCGCGACTATGACCCCGCCAAGCACATCGACAACGTATTGGATCGGGTCCTGAAGGCTCGCGACGCCCTGATTAGTCACCTCAACTGGGTGTGCATCTGGCTGGGCTTCCATAGCTTCGGTCTCTACATCCACAACGACACCATGCGTGCCCTGGGTCGTACCCCAGACGTGTTCAGCGACTCGGCCATTGCCCTGAAGCCCGTCTTCGCGCAGTGGATCCAGGGTCTGCACGCCGCTGCCGCCGGCACCACCGCGCCCAACGCCCTTGCCGGCGTGAGCGAAGTGTTCAACGGTGCCGTGGTTGCCGTGGGCGGCAAAGTTGCCGCTGCGCCAATCCCCCTGGGAACGGCCGACTTCATGGTGCACCACATTCACGCCTTCACGATCCACGTCACTGTGCTGATCCTGCTGAAGGGCGTGCTCTACAGCCGCAGCTCTCGCCTCATCCCTGATAAGGCCAATCTCGGCGTCCGCTTCCCCTGCGACGGCCCCGGCCGTGGCGGTACCTGCCAGGTGTCGGCCTGGGACCATGTGTTCCTCGGCCTGTTCTGGATGTACAACTCCCTGTCGATCGTGATCTTCCACTTCTCCTGGAAGATGCAGAGCGACGTATGGGGCACGGTGAACGCTGATGGCAGCGTCTCGCACATCACCAACGGCAACTTTGCCCAGAGCGCCATCACCATCAATGGTTGGCTGCGTGATTTCCTGTGGGCCCAGGCCGCCCAGGTGATCAACAGCTACGGCTCGAGTTCCAGCGCCTATGGCCTGATGTTCCTCGGAGCCCACTTCATTTGGGCCTTCAGCCTGATGTTCCTGTTCAGCGGTCGCGGCTACTGGCAGGAGCTGATCGAGTCCATCGTTTGGGCTCACAACAAGCTGAAGGTGGCGCCGGCAATTCAGCCCCGAGCGCTGTCCATCACCCAGGGCCGTGCCGTTGGTGTCGCTCACTATTTGTTGGGCGGTATCGCGACCACCTGGTCGTTCTTCCTAGCCCGCATCATTGCGGTCGGCTGACCTCCACCTGACCTTTCCCAATGGCA
>JBJTWP010000299.1:0-6182 GCA_046081805.1 Cyanobacteriota bacterium | reverse complement strand
GGCGAGAGCTGCACCTCGGTGTTCGATGCCGGCGCCGGCATTGCCCTCACCGACACGTTCATGAAGCTGGTGGCCTGGTACGACAACGAGTGGGGCTACAGCTGCAAGTGCATCGACCTGATCCGCCACATGGCCACGGTCGCCTGAGCTCGTTCTGAACGGGGGGCCTGTTTGGAGTTGAGACAGGCGGGGGAACTGGAGGGGGGTCGCGTGTTTTCGATCCATGTCCGCCGTTCCGACCACCCTGCGACCGCCTGTGGCGGCCGTGATCTCCGTGCTGGAACCCGGCCGGGATCGTCAGGGCCACTGGCTGCTCCCCTGTGGCGGCTATCCCCAGGCCATGGCGGCCCTGCTGGGGGAGCCCCTGTGCAGCACGGGCCAGCCGGCCCGGACTTGGCGAGAGTGGGTGGCAGTGCTCGCTCCTCTGCCGCCCCTGTCCACCAGCCAGGGCCATCCTGGTCAACCGGCGCCGTTCTACCGCTATCTGATCTGCCTCCCGCCCGGTCGCCGGGAGCTGCCCCGGGTCTCGTGCTGGCGACGCTACCCCGAAGGCGTGGGCTGGCAGCGCCGCTGCGGCCCGATGCCCCTGGCTGTGTTCGTGCAACGCTTCTCGGTGGGGGCTCAGGCGGCCGGGGCTGAGGTGACGATCTCCTCGTAGCCGGCGCGGCGCCGCTGATCGAGCTCCTCGAGGTAGCGGCGCTCGCCGTAGTAGAGCTCCTGGAAGCGCAGCGCATCGGCGTTGAGCTCGGCGAACAGCCCCTCGATGCGCTGCTCCATGTCGCCGCCGGTCTCCTCACCGGGGGCGGGCAGCTCCGGCGCCAGCAACCGGGCGATGCAGTGCTCGAGGGTTTGCAGCCGCTGGCTGCTCCAGGCATCGAGCAGATGGCGGCAGCGCTTCAGACAGCGCTGGCGCTCCAGGGCCGCCGTGGCGCCGCGCAGCTGCAGCAGGGGCTGGTTCAGGCCGAGCCGCTGCACCTCGGAGGGCTCCAGCAGCGGCATCAGCCTGGTGAGCAGGGCGCTCTGCTCCACCAGCAGCTGGTCCCCCAGCAGCCGCGGCAGTTCGAGATCGGCCAGTTCATGGCCCGGGTCGCTGCCCCGGTTCACCGCCTCCAGCCGGCCGGCGCCCAGGTGGTCTTCCTCGAGGGCGCCGATCGCCGCCCACAGCTGGCGGTGGTGGGAGAGGGCGAAGTCATCGAGCTCGCGGCGGCGCAGCTCGGAGCGAATCGCGCCGCGCTGCTCGGGGCAGTGGAGATACAGCCGCAGGATCTCCGCCTCGGAGCGCTCCCGCAGACCCGCCTCACCGGGCTGCTCCCACTTCTGGGAGCGGCCGTGCCAGCGCTGGCCCTTCACCTGCTGCCGCAGGTCGTCCTCCAGCTGGATCGCCAGGCGGGCCTGACCACCGCTGAGGCGCTCGGCCACCTGCTGCAGGTAGTGGCTGCGCACGGCGCTCTGGGGCAGCTTGCCCAGCAGCGCCACCAGGGCGCTCACCACCTGATGAAACTGGTCGGCCTTGGCAGATCGCGGCCCTCAAGCACCTGCTCGATCTGCCAGTCGAGCCAGAGCGGCGCCTGATCCAGCAGGGCCCGGTAGTCGCCGGCGCCATGGTCCTTGAGGAACTCGTCGGGGTCCTTGCCGGCCGGCAGCTGCAGCACCCGCAGTTCCAGCTGGCCCTGCAGGGCCAGCTGCTCCACCTCACCGATGGCCCGCTGGGCGGCGCGCACCCCGGCGCCGTCGCTGTCGAAGTTGAGGATCAGCCGCCTGCTGTCGCAGCAGCGGCAGAGCTGGGTGATCTGCTGGCTGCTGAGGGCGGTGCCCAGGGCCGCCACGGCGTTGGTGATGCCGGCGGCATGGAGTGCGATCACGTCGAAGTAGCCCTCCACCACCACGGCCCGGTCGTCCTGGCGGATGGGATTGGCAGCCCGGTCGAGGCCGAACAGGTGCTTGCCCTTCTCAAACACCTCCGTTTCCGGGGAGTTGAGGTATTTGGGTTCAGCCCCGTCGAGGCTGCGCCCGCCGAAGCCGATCACCCGGCCCTGGCGGTCGCGGATCGGCACCATCACCCGGCCGCGGAAGCGGTCGTAGAAGCCGCGGCTGTCCTGGGAGGAACTGCCCTTGCGCGGCACCACCAGCCCGGCCGCCTCCAGCAGCTCGGGCGCCAGGCCCTCCACCTGCTGCAGATGGCGGAGCAGCCCGTCCCACTGATCCGGCGCATAGCCGAGCTGGAACGCCTCGAGCGTGGCCTCGCTCAGCCGTCGCGACTGGCGTAGGTAGGCCAGGGCCGCCGCGCCACCGGGGGCGCGGAGCTGGCTGCGGAACCAGCCGGCCGCCAGGCTGAGCACCCGATGCAGCTGCTCGCGGCGGGAGAGCTGCTGGCGCAGGCGCTCCTGCTGGGGGCCATCGAGAGTTTCGATCGGCAGCTGGTACTTGCGCGCCAGCTCCAGCACCACATCGCCGAAGCTCTGGCGCTGCAGCTCCATCAGGAACTTGATCGCGTTGCCGCCAGCGCCGCAGGAGAAGCAGTAATAGAACTGCTTGGCCGGCGACACCGTCATCGACGGCGAGGTGTCGTCGTGGAAAGGGCACACCCCCACGAACTCCCGGCCCTTCTTCTTGAGCACCACGTGCTCGCCCACCACATCAACGATGTCGGCCCGTTCCTTGACGGCCTCGATCGTGCGGGGGTGGAGGCGCGGCAGGCTCAACGGCACGGCATCGGCAGAGTGGCCCCGATTCTGACGGTGACGCTCTGGCGGGCCATACGATCGAACCGGTGAACCCGATCGGCCTGCCCTTGCCGGAGCGTCAGTTCCTCGCCGGTCGGCAGGCCATCCCCCACGGGCTCCCCAACCCGGACGCCGTCCTGGGCCCCGTGCTGCAGATGGTGGCCAGCGCCCTGGCCTTCAGCCTGATGGGGGTGTGCGTGAAGCAGCTGGGCAGCCGCATCCCTCCCGCGGAGGTGGTGCTGGCCCGGGCGACCGTGAGCGTGGCCCTGAGCTGGTGGCTGCTGCAGCGCGAGGGGATCGATCCCTGGGGCCAGCGCAAGGGGCTGCTGATCCTGCGCGGCGCCATCGGCACCGTGGCGCTGCTCTGTGTGTACGCGGCCCTGGCCCTGCTGCCCCTGGCACCGGCCACGGTGCTGCAATACCTCTATCCCACGATCACGGCGCTGTTGGCCTGGCTGGTGCTGGGGGAACCGATCGGCAGGCGCGTGCTGCTGGCCATGGCCCTGGGCTGGGGCGGCGTGGTGCTCGTGGCCCAGCCGGCCGGGCTGCTGCAGGGGGCCTCGGGCCTGCCGCCGCTGGGGGTGCTGATCGCCCTGGGCGGCGCCCTGTTCACCTCCCTGGCCTACGTGAGCGTGCGCTCCCTGGGCACGAGCGAGCACCCGCTGGTGATCGTGTTCTATTTCCCCCTGGTGGCCCTGCCCATCAGCCTGCCGCTGGTGGCCCTCCATCCCGTGCTGCCCACCCCCAGCGAGCTGCTCTGGCTGATCGGCGTGGGGGTGTTCACCCAGCTGGGCCAGGTGAGCCTCACCCGCGGCCTCACGGCCCTGCCGGCGGCCCAGGCCACGGCGATCAGTTATGTGCAGGTGGCCTTCGCAGGGCTCTGGGGCTGGCTGATCTTCGGCGAATCGATCGACGGTTGGACCGTCGCCGGTGCGGGCCTGGTGCTGGCCGCCACCCTGGTCAGCCTGTCGCGGCGCCCGGCAGCGGCAGCGGATAGGTGAGCCACTCCTGGGTGGTGCCATCGCCGCTGCCGCTCGGACGCGCCAGACGCCAGCTCTGGCCCCGCTCGCCCCGCTGCAGGTAGAGCTCGAACGGGCTGTCCACCCGGATCGGATCCCCGGGCAGGCGCCAGTCGAAGCGGCCCGCCAGCCGCAGCCCCTTGGCCTCGCCGATCCGCACCGCCTGCTGCTGCTCCACCCGCACCCGATTCAACTCCGGCATCCCCACCGACTCCAGGGCCAGGGCCTGCGCAATCGCCCCCTGGGTGAGCTGGATCTGCAACGCCAGGGCCTGCAGCAGCACGCCATGCGGTGGCTGGCCGGTGCCGTTGCAGCCGCTGAGGCCCAGGGGCAGGAGCAGGCACGCCGCCAGGGCTCCGCTCACCAGCAGGCGGCGCAGGCGGGCCAGCACACCGGCCAGGCTGGCGAGGGAGGGCAGCATGGGGAGCATTTCACTGCGTCCATGATCGGCTGGCTGCAAGGAACCCTGGCCGATCCCTGGCAGCTGAACAAGCGCTGCGGCCTGCTGTTGCTGGTGAACGGGGTGGGCTATGAACTGCTGGTGAGCCTGCGCTACTGGCAGGCCCTGCCACCCGCCGGCCAGGTGCTGGCGATGCATGTGCACACCCAGGTGCGCGAGGACGCCTGGACCCTCTACGGCTTTGCTGAACGCCACGAGCGCGACCTGTTTCGCGAGCTGGTGGGGGTGAGTGGGGTGGGGCCCCAGCTGGCCCTGGGGCTGCTGGGGGCGATGGCCAGTGAGGAGCTGGTGCGGGCGATCGTGCAGGCCGACCTGCGCGGGCTGTGCCAGGCACCGGGGGTGGGCAAGCGCACGGCGGAGCGGCTGGCGGTGGAGCTGCGCACGCGGCTGCAGCAGCGCTTTCTGGGCCAGCTGGAGGCCGGCAGCGACGCCGATCCTGTGCTGGCGCCGCTGGAGCTCGGTCACGACAGGCTCGATGAGGTGCAGCTCACCCTGTCGGCCCTGGGCTACGGGGCGCTGGAGATCCAGCGAGCCCTGCGGGCGGTGGCGGCCGGCGGCCTGGAGGCCGAGGCCGCAGCCGACAGCTGGATCCGGGCCTGCCTGCGCTGGCTGGCGCGGGATCTGGCCTGATCCGCGAGACGTTAAGGTAGCTGTTTGCACCACTCGGGCCCAGCCTGCATCCGATCCCCCCATGCCGCTCACGACCACCAAGAAGCAGGAGCTGATCAACACCCATCAGACCCATGGCACCGACACCGGGTCTGTGGAAGTGCAGGTGGCGATGCTGAGCGAGCGCATCGGTCAGCTCACCACCCATCTCCAGCAGAACAAGCACGACTTCTCCTCCCGTCAGGGATTACTGAAGATGATCGGTCGCCGCAAGCGCCTGCTGAGCTACCTGAAGGGCATCAGCCAGGAGCGCTACGGCGGCCTGATCGGCAAGCTCGGTCTCCGCGGCTGATCCACCGGCCATGGCGGGCAAAAGACCACAGCCATCCCGGGCCAGGACCGGTCCAGCTGCCCGCCCGGGAGCAGCCTTCGGCAAGGGCAAGCCGGCAGCGGCAATGCCCGGTCGCCAACAGGTGATCCCCGAAGCGGTGGCCAACCGCATGGTCCGGCGCATCGCCGTGGCCACCGGACTCCCCAGCCTGCTTGGCATGGGCGTGTTCATCGCCAGTTACCTGCTGGTGAGCCGCCAGATCCTCGACATCCCACCAGGCGCCACCCTGGCGGCGTCGGGGGCGTGTTTCCTGTTGGGACTCCTGGGGCTGAGCTACGGGGTGCTCTCCGCCAGCTGGGACGACCAGCCCGGCAGCCTGTTGGGCGGCGAGCAGATCGGCGTGAACATCGCCCGCCTGCGGGCTTCCATCAAGGCCCTGCGGGCCGGTGGCGGCAGCTGAGGTACTGAATCGCCCCCGTTGGGGAGATGGGGCACCCAGGGGGGCCAGGTCTTGGTCGCTCAGGCCGCCAGCAGGGCTGAACTGATCCTGGCCTGAAAGGCCGCTGAGGTGAGCGTGGCCAGAGCCGCGCCGGCGTCGCCCACGCAGAACTGGTGACCCAGCCGCACAAAGCGGCTCTGATTGCCCAGGCGCACCAGGGCCACCACCGGGATCCGCAGGCCGGGCTCGTCGCCGACGGGCCGATGGCGATTCAGGCATTCGCGCAGGCGATGCTGAATGGTGATATCGGCGGCCTGCTCAGCGGGCAATTCCACCATCAGCAACTGCAGATCATCGATTGCGCGGCAGTCGTCGATGATCAATTGCACCCGCTCATCGCGGCGGTCCACCGAGGCCCACACCAGCAGCCGGGCATCCACCATCAGGTGGTCGGCGAGGCGCGCGTAGCTCTTGGGGAACACCACGGCTTCGCAACTGCCGGTGAGATCCTCCAGCTGCAGCACCGCCATGCGGTCGCCCTTGCGGGTGGTCACCTGGCGCAGCTCGGGCACCATCACCACGGCACTCACCTTGGCCTTGT
>JBJTWP010000298.1:0-12369 GCA_046081805.1 Cyanobacteriota bacterium | reverse complement strand
CTCACGCCGATGATCAACGCGGGCATGGTGTTCTCCGATCGCCATGCCGGCGGCATCAACTACCCCAGGGGCGGCGTGGGGGTGATCGCCGAGAAGCTGGTGGCCGGGCTGGAGGCCCACGGCGGTGCGATCCGCTACGGGGCCCGGGTGGTGAAGGTGCTGATCGAGAACGGCAGGGCGGTGGGGGTGCGGCTGGCGAACGGCGAGGAGCTGCGGGCCCAACGGGTGGTGAGCAATGCCACCCGCTGGGACACCTTCGCCACTGCGGAGGAATCCCCTGATGTGGCGCGCCCGAAGGCTGCCGCCCTGGTGGATGCCGACCACACTCCGGCCGCCGAAACCACCTGGCGCAAGCGCTACAGGCCCTCGCCCTCGTTCCTGTCGCTGCACCTGGGCATCGATGCCGCGGTGGTGCCGGAAGGGTTCCACTGCCACCACCTGCTGCTGGAGCACTGGGAGGAGATGGAGGCCGAGCAGGGCGTGGTGTTCGTGTCGATGCCCACCCTGCTGGATCCCTCCCTGGCGCCGGCGGGCCACCACATCCTCCACACCTTCACCCCCAGCTCGATCGAGGCCTGGCGCGATCTGGGCCCCAGCGCCTACGCCGCCAAGAAGCGGGCCGATGCCGCCCGGCTGATCCAGCGCCTGGAGGCGATCCTGCCGGGGCTGGGGGGCGCGATCCGCCACCGCGAGGTGGGCACCCCCCGCAGCCACCGCCGTTTCCTCGGTCGCATGGGCGGCAGCTACGGCCCGATCCCGGCCCTGCGGCTGCCGGGGCTGCTGCCGATGCCGTTCAACCGCACCGGCGTGCCGGGGCTCTACTGCGTGGGTGATTCCTGCTTCCCAGGCCAGGGGCTCAATGCGGTGGCCTTCAGCGGCTTCGCCTGCGCCCACCGCATCGGCGCCGACCTGGGCCTCAACCCCTGGGCGCTGCCGGCCTGAACGGGTTGGTGCCGCCGGCCTGAATCAGTTGGCGTCGCCGGCTGAACCCGGTCAGCCCTGGCACTCTGCGGCAACGATCAGCGTAGACTGGGCGAATCACCGCCATCGACGGAGCCGTGTGGGGAGCCTGCGCTCCTGGATCAAGCAGGAACGGCTGACTGCGGGCACCAGCCGCCTGAATCCCACGTTGCGCGCCGCTGCTCTGCTGCTGGTGCTGCTGATCGGCCTGGAGGGTTTGCGACGCTACCACACCACGCGAGAGCAGCTGGAGCAGCGCCAGCGGGAACAGCTGCAGCTGCTGCAGTCGCTGGTGCGGGACAACCAGCGCCCGCTGAAGGACTGGGCCCAGTGGGACGAGATCTACGCCTTCAGCGAGGGCCGTCAACCCGACTTCGTCGAGCGGCTGATGCGCACCACCGCCCTGCTGGATGGGGGAGCGGTGATGGCCATCCACGACGGCCAGGGCCGGCTGCTGGCGCTGGAGGGGGCGGATCGCCGCGACCGCAGTCCCAGCAGTCCACTGATCCGCTGTCTGGCGGGCGTCACCCAGCAGCGCCAGCGCCAGGCCGCCGATCACCTGCCGGTGATCTGTCCGAGCCAGGCCGGTCCACTGGTGGGGGGTATCGCTTCGATCACGGACAACCTGGGCAACCGCCGCAGCCAGGCCAGCCTCACCTACCTGGTGCCGCTGCTGTCACCCGGCGATGGGTCGCAGCTGCAGTCCGGCCTGGTGGCCCTCAGCCGCCAGCTGGTGTTCAACCCCGCTGACGGAACAGCGGCGGCGGCTGGACGGCGGACGGTTCAGCCACCGCTCTGGACCATGGCCGGCCGGCAGCTGCAGGTGCGCCAGCCCTCCCTGGCGGAGCGGTTGCAAGGGGAATGGCTGGCCCTCGGGGCCCTGGTGATCAGCGGGCTTCTGCTGGGCCTGCTGCTGCGGATGCGCTGGATGCTGGGCCAGCGGCGCTTCAACCTCGCCCAGCGCCGGCAGGAGCGGCGGCTTAACCAGCGGATCCGCAGCACCGAACGCGAGCTCAGCAGGTTGCTGGATCAGGTGCTGATCGGCGGGGATGGCTCGGACACCATGGCCTTCGCCCGTCTGCTGGAGCGCCGGGACACCCGCCTGGGCTCCATCGGACAGGACCATGGCCGCCTGGAGCAGCTGGCGGAGCGCTTCGAGCTGGTGCTGCAGACCGCGCGCTCCCTGGCGCTGTTCGATCCGACCACCGGCCTGCCGAACCGCAGCTATTTCCTCGAACGGCTCCACTGGGAGACCGAGCGCAGCCGCCGCAGCGGCATGCCGCTGGTGCTGCTGTTCATCAACATCGACAAGTTCAAGCAGATCAACGAGGCCTACGGCCACAACACCGGCGACGACACGCTCAGGCACATTGCGGATGAGTTGCGGCGGTTGATCCACAGCAACGATTTCCTGGCCCGCTTCGGTGGCGATGAATTCGGTCTGATCCTCCACCCAGATGGCCTGGAGAGCCACGACACGGCCCCAATCCGCGAGGCGGCCCACCAGCGGGCCCTTCAGCTGATCGACGGGTACCGGGATCGGGCCAGCAGCCAGCCTGAACGCCTCAAGATCAGCCTCAGCATCGGCATCGCCATCAGCGACGCCGGCGACACCACGCCCGAGGAACTGATCCGTCGCTCCGATCTGGCCATGGTGATGGCCAAGACCGGCCCGCAGAAACACGTGTCGGTGTTCGACATCGAACGCGACTGGGATGGGCTGAACAACTACCGGCTCTTCAACGCCCTCCAGAGCGACCTCAGCCATGCACCCGAGCGCTTCCGGATTCTGTTTCAGCCGATCGTGGATCCCGACGGCGAACTGCTCAAGGTGGAGGCCCTGGCGCGCTGGAGCAATCCCGACTTCCCCGCCGTGCCCCCCGACGTGTTCTTCGCCCTGGCCGAGCGCTACCGGCTGATGCCGGAGCTGGGCCGCCTGCTGCTCGACACGACGCTGCGGGACCTGAAGCAGTTGCGGCAGGAGCTGGGGCGGCCCGATCTGGCGCTGGCCCTGAACGTCAGTGCCAGTCAGCTCAGCCTGCCGGGATTCGGACCGCTGCTGCTGGCGGAGCTGAGCGAGCAGCGCATCGCTCCGGAGAGCGTGACCCTGGAGATCACCGAGTCGGCGGTGGTGGAGCCGAGCCCCGCACTCACCAACAACCTCAGCAGCCTGCGCCGCGCCGGCATGCGACTGGCCCTCGACGATTTCGGCACCGGCTATTCCTCGCTGCGCCTGCTGATGTGGCTGAAGCCGGATGAACTGAAGATCGACAAGTCGTTCGTGATCGCGGCCGCCGCCGATTGCCTGGCCCGCCAGATCGTGCGCCTGCTTCACGCCCTTGCCCAGGAGATGGAGCTCACCCTGGTGGCGGAAGGTGTGGAAGACGACGCCATGTTCCAGCTGCTGCGCGATGTCGGCATCGACCATTTCCAGGGCTATCTCTTCTGCCAGCCCCTCAGCCGCCACGACCTCGTGACCGGGGCCTGCCGGTTCCCGCCACACCCCCCCGTGCCGGCTGCATAGCCTGGACCCATCCCCTGTTGCCCCCGGATGATGAGCGGCTCCCCCCAGCCGATTTCCAGCGAGCTGGCCCGCTACCTGGAGCAGCGAGGCGAGCTGAGCAAACCCTGGAACCTGCAGCTGCTGCGCCTTGCCAAGCTGAAGGAGGCCAAGGATTCGCTGTCGCCGGAGGACTACCTGGCCAGGCTGCAGGAGGCCCATGCCGATCTGATGCGGCTCGGGGAGTTCTGGAAGGGCCGCGAAGCCGAGGTGTTCAGCGGTCGCTACGTGCCGCCCCAGCTGGTGGAGCCCCTGCCCGGTTCACCTGAAGATCGCTGAGGCCAGGGCGCGAACCACCCGCCCCCCAGGCCGCCACCGACCCCAACACCGCGACTGCCACTCCCACTGCGACTGCCTCTGCCACTGCCACTGCCATCGACATCGACATCACCACCAAAGCTGCCTTCGAAACCATCACCAACGACATCGACATCGACCTCGCTGAAGACCCAGCCGCTCCTGCCACCACTGCGCCCCAGGTGTACCCGATGGCGCCGCTGATCCGCTCCACCCTGATCGCCCTCTACCTGGCCCTGGTGCTGCCGCTGCCCATGCTGGCCCCCGAGGGGCTGCGACCGCTGATGCTGGTGGCGGTGCCGCTGGGGTTGGTGTTGATCCTGGCCTTGGTGAGTGAGCAGGTGGAGCTGGATGGCGGTGGCATCCGCGTCGGCCATCCACGCTGGTGTGGCTGGCTGCTGCGCCGCGGCTGGCAGCTGCGCTGGGATCAGCTGAGCGGGCTGACGCCGGTGGCCACCAGTCAGGGGGGACGGGTGTTCTACCTGCGCAGCCGAGAGGGTGGCGCCTACCTGCTGCCGCAGCGCGTGGCCCGCTTCGAGGCGTTTCTGGCCCAGCTCACCAGCCTCAGCGGTCTCAACCTGAGCGCCGTGGGGCGCATCAGTCCGCCCTGGACCTACCAGCTGCTGGCGCTGTTGTGCTGGCTGTTTCTGGCGACGGAGCTGGCCTGGCTGGGTTGGCGGCTGATCAGGCCGGCCTGATCGCTACCCAGGCTGGGGGGGCGATCAGGCTGGGCCGGTGATCAGGCTGGGCGTGCGATATCGGCGCTGCCGGCGGCTCAGGGGTGCTCAGTTGCGGCCCAGCCCATTGCCCAGCTCAGCCAGCGGCCCCGATGCCGTCGAGGCCCCCCGTGCCGGGGCCGAGCTGGCCGGAGCCCCACCAACGTCCGTCTCTGGGAGGGTTTCCAGACTGAAGCGATAGCCCTGCTGGCGCATCGTTTCGATGCCGCCGCCCTCCCCCAGCCCTGCCTGTTCCAGTTTGCGGCGCAGGGTGAGCACCTGGGTATCCACCGAACGGGGGCCGCCGCTGAACGGGGGCCAGGCCATCCGCAGCAGTTCCTGGCGGGTGCGCACCACACCCGGCGGCATCAGCAGGGCGCAGAGCAGGGCAAATTCCCGGGGGCTCAGCTCCACCGGCTGGTCCCGCAGCGTCACCTGACGCAGCAGCAGATGGACTTCCAACGGTCCCACACACACCCGCTCCTGCAGGCCGCTGCCGCTGCGGCGCAGCAGGCTGCGGGAACGGGCCGCCATCTCCTCCAGCCCGAAGGGCTTGCGCAACACCTCATCGGCACCGGCATCGAGCAAGCTCACCACTGGTTCAGAGCCGGTACGGGCGGTGAGCACCATCACCGGACAACGCAACTGGGCCGCCAGGCGCAACGCTGAGCTCTCTTCGAGGATCTCGGCACTGATCAGCAGGTCAGGCGCCTGCTCCTGGCACACGTCGAGGGCTTCGCGGGCGGAACCGACCGCCGCCGCGAGATGACCATCCTGGCGAAGACGCTGGGCGAGGACGGTGCGGAGCGTGGCATGGGGTTCAACCACCAACACGCGCTTTTGTTGAACAGCAGCAGCACCCGGGTTTGGAACCTGGGCCGGTCTGCCTGGATTAGAGGACAAGGCCATGGCCTGGAGACCCTGGTTTTGCCTAGGGTACCGGGGTTGTCAGGACCGGACGGGTATCAGGCGATGCCTTTACATCTGGCACGCACCCCCCACGGGCCGGTTCTCTCCCGATTCGCGCCAAGGGCTCAGCGCTCATGACCACCCTCCAGCATCCCGACGCCATCCGCCACTTCCAGTCGCTCTGCGACGCCTGTCAGGAGCTGGCCCACCGCTACCACGGTCCTGCCGACCTGCGGCTCTACGCCGATGGCTACCTGCATGCGCTGCGGCGCACCGCGGTGCTTGACCCGATCGCCCAGCGCCGACTGGAGGAGGTGGTGGATCGCTGGATCCTCAATCCTTCCAGCCTGATCAGCCCCCATGGCGATCCGCGCGCGCGATTGGAGCGGGATTTCGAAACGGGCCGCAACTGAGGCCACCAGCCGTGGCTCGCAGGGCGCCCACCACGGCGACCCGCAGGCGTAAGCCGCGCAGGGGTCCCGCAGGGGACCCGGACGCAGGGACGGCCGGCCTGGTGACCAGCGCCGCTCAGCTGGCCAGGGCGATCTCGAGCTGCTCCCTGAGCTCGCCTGAGTTGTACATCTCGATCAAAATGTCCGAGCCGCCCATGAAGTCACCCCGCACGTACACCTGGGGAATGGTGGGCCAGTTGGAGAACTCCTTGATGCCCTGACGGATGTCCGGGTCGGCAAGCACATCGACGGTTTCAAACGGCACCCCCAGCGCATGCAGAATCTGCACCACGTTGTTGGAAAAGCCGCACTGGGGCATCAACTTGCTGCCCTTCATGAACACGACAATCGGGCTGCTGGCGATCAGCGCCTCGATGCGCTGCTTGGTGGAGGCGTCCATCGGTCTTGTAGTGAGGAAAGTGGTCTTGACGTGGGAGCAGCGATCTTGACGGGGAAGCAGCGAGTCAGGGCCGCGGCGATCAGGCCGGAACCGACGTCTGCAGGGCCAGGGCGTGAATGGCCTCGCTGGCCAGCTCCTGCTGCAGGGCGCCGTACACCAGCTGGTGCTGCTTGATGCGGTTGAGGCCAGCGAAGGCTCCCGACACCACCCGCACCTGCAGGTGATCGCCGCCGCCGGTGAGATCCTCCACCTCCACGGCCGCATCGGGAATGGCGCGGCTGATCGCGGCTTTCACCTGATCCGGATGCACCATCGGGCGCTCAGCAAGATGCCGGGAATCTAGAAGCTGTTCTCAGCTGCCCGGCGTCAGCTGACCCGCCGTGTAGGGCGTGCCGGCAAAGCCGATCTCCACCAGGGTCTGGTAGGCCTTGCGGCCCTGATCGCTGGTGGGGGTCATCACCTTCACCACCTCCACCAACAGGGGCACGGCCACCTCGGGCTGGTTCAGGCGGCGGAACACGGCCGCCAGGCGCAGGTTGATGTTCGCCAGGGTCTCCAGGGTTTCGCGGCCCTTCTGGTCCATCTCCCGGGGAATCCGGGCATCCAGCCCCCGGAACGACCCGCTCAGGTCGCGGTACCAGCCCAGCAGACCCCGGGTGAGATCGCGGGCCTGGTCGTAGAACTTGCGCGCTTCCGGCAGGTTGCCGGCGGCGGCGGCGGCATCGCCGCGGGCGATCAGGGCATTCACCTGGGCGAGGCTGACGCTGCTGGCGGCCACAGAGCTGGTCGCCAGTGCGGTGGCCTGGGCCTGGGCCGCCGGGGCCAAGGCCAGCGGAACCAGGGCCGCCGGACCCAGAGCGCCACTGAGGGCGGCCACAGCCAGGGTCACGGCCCCACGGCGGGCCAGGGCCGGGGGAGCAGGTGGCCAGGGGCCGGTGGGGCTGGGCACGGAACGGGCTCGAGATCAGCCGTGAACTCTAGGCGCGTTCACCTGCTGGCTCCCCGTGGCTGCCCAGGGCCGCGATCGCCCGCGCCTCGGCCTCGCCCATGGCCACGGCCAGGAGGTTGCTGAAGGCCTGCGCGGCGTCCCGCCCCTGGCCTTCGATCCACAGGGGTTCACCAAAACAGAGGGCGGCCGTGTCGCGCGGGCGCGGAAAGCGGTGGCCGTAGGCGATGCCCACCGGCACCACCGGCACCCGCACCCCCTGGCTGGCGGCCAGGAGCGCCAACCGGGCCAGGCCCTGATGCACACGGATCGGCTCATCTTCCCGCCGAATCCGCCCCTCGGGAAACACCACCAGCTGCTGAGCGCCAGCCAGCAGGTCCACCGCGTAGCGCAGGCTGGCCAGGGACGGCCGGTTCTGGTTCACCGGGAAACAGCCCAGCCGGTGCAGCAGCCAGCCCTGGAGGCCTCGCATCTCATCGACCGTCACCATGAAGCGGCAATCGCGCCCGCTCACCCGGCGCCCGGCCGCGTGGGGCAGCAGCAACGCATCCCAGCGGGCCTTGTGGGTGGGCGCCAGCAGCAGCGGTCCCTGAAGGGGGAGCTGGGCGCGGCCGATCACGGCGATGCGGCGGAACCACACCGGCAGGGCGATGTCCTGGGTCACCACCATCGCCAGCGGCGACAGCCAGGGGCTGATGCCGTTGCAGACGCTGCGCTCCCGCTCGCGGCGCTGCAGCACCAGCCCGGCCGGCGGCCGTGGCGGGGCCGGGACGGGCCGGGTTGCGGCTGCTTCGGCCGCCACTTCGGCCCCCACCTGGCCCCCACCTGGGCCTCCACCGCCATGCAATCCGCTGAAAAACCGACGCTAGACAGCGTTTCGGTGGCCCGCCGCGGCCCACGGGCAGTTGGTCCGGCGGCCCTCCATAGGATCGGTCCAGCAGCCGCTGCCCATGGCCAGCCTCGGCGTCAACATCGACCACATCGCCAACGTGCGCCAGGCCCGCCGCACCGTGGAACCGGATCCGGTGAGCTATGCCCTGCTCGCCGAACTGGGCGGCGCCGATGGCATCACCGTGCACCTGCGCGAAGACCGCCGCCACATCCAGGACCGCGACGTGGAGCTGCTGCGCCAGACCGTGCGCAGCCGCCTCAACCTGGAGATGGCCGCCACCGCGGAGATGGAGGTGATCGCCCTGCGCCTCCGGCCCGACATGGTGACCCTGGTGCCGGAGAAGCGGCAGGAGGTGACCACCGAGGGCGGCCTCGACGTGGCCGGCCAGCTCGAGAGCCTCAAGGGGTTGGTGGGGCGCCTGCAGGATGCGGACATCGGCGTGAGCCTGTTCGTGGATGCCGATGCCCCCCAGCTGGAGGCCTGCGCCGCCAGCGGCGCCCGCTGGGTGGAGCTGCACACCGGCACCTACGCCGAAGCCAGGTGGCGTGAACAGCCGCTGGAGCTGGCCCGCCTCAGCGAGGGCAGCTTCATCGCCCGCAGCCTGGGCCTGCGGGTGAATGCGGGCCACGGCCTCACCTATCAGAACGTGGAGCCGGTGGCCGCCATCGACGGGATGGAGGAGCTGAACATCGGCCACACGATCGTGGCCCGGGCCCTGGCGGTGGGGCTGCAACAGGCGGTGCAGGACATGAAAGCGCTGGTTCAGAATCCGCGCCGCGATCCCCTGTTCGGCAGCCGCCAGCCATGAGCACCTATCACTTCGTTGCCGCCAGCGAGCGCTTCCTCACTGACGAGGAGCCCCTCGAGGAGGTGTTGCGCGAGCGGGTGCGCCACTACGGCGAGCAGGGCAAGGCGATCGACTTCTGGCTGGTGCGGCGGCCGGCCTTCCTCGATGCCGCCGAGCTGGCGGCCGTGGCGGGCCCGGTGCCCCGACCCGCGGCGGCGGTGGTGTCCACCGACGAGACGTTCATCACCTTCCTGAAGCTGCGCCTGGAGTTCGTCGTCACCGGCCGCTTCGAGGCCCCCAGCGCCGCAATCCCCGACGCCCTGGCCAGTGCCGCCTGAACCGGGGCTGATCCGGCTCCCCCGCCGCGACGCCTGCGCCTGGTCAGGCCACTGGCCGGCTCAGAACAACCCCAGAAACCTGCGGCGGCGCGGCGCGTTGTCGCCAGCGTCCGCGGCGCCGTCCCCCGTGGAGCGCCCCTGGCCGCCGTCCTGCTGGTAGCGGGGCGTGTTGTCACCGATGGTGAGCACGGCCTGCTTGTTCTTCCACCACACCCAGTCGCGGATCGGGGGGGTGTCGGCCAGCTGCTGGCGGGTGAGGCCCAGCCCCAGCTGGGCCGAGGCCTCCAGCAACACCTCCAGCATCGCCTCGCCATCGCGGCAGCGGGCCAGGGCCTCGTTGGTGCGCTTGGCCCCATCCAGGGCCTTCACCAGCAGGCCCACCCGCTGAACGACTGACAGCGATCGTGGATCCATCAGCCGGAGCCCAGCACGGGACTCGACCGTACAACCGCCTAACCGGCGGGCTGACAACTGCTCCCTCCAAAGGCAACACTGGGGTGATCGCCACGCCTTGATGCCGTCTCCCCACCAGCCCTCGCACCATTGGGTGATCGGGGACGTGCACGGCTGCGTCGAGTCCCTGGAGGGGCTGATCGAGCTGCTGCCCAGTCACGACCGGCTGGTGTTCTGTGGCGATGTGGTCAACCGGGGCCCTGACATCGCCGCCACCATGGAGCTGGCATGGGGGCTGGTGCGCTCCGGCCGGGCGGTGTGGCTCAAGGGCAACCACGAGGCCGACCTGTTGGGGGCTCTGCAGCAGGGAGAGGCTGAGACCTGCACCGCCCTGGCCGGCAACGCCACCTACCGCCAGCTGGGGGCGCGCCGTTGTCGCGCCTGGAGCGAGCGCCTGGCCCGACTGCCCGAGGTGTACTGGGGTGAGGGCTGGGCCGCCACCCATGCCGGCTTCGATCCCCTGAGCTGGGAGCCCCGGCTGAACATCCGCCTGCCCTTCTGGCAGTCCTACGACGGTCGCTACGGCGAGGTGGTGGTGGGCCACACCCCCGGCCCGGAGGTGCGCCGCATCGGCCGGATCGTGCTGATCGACACCGGTGCCTGCTATGGAGGCCACCTCAGCGCCTACTGCCCGGAAACCGGCGAGGTGCGCCAGGCGCCTGGACTGCGCCCCTGGAGCCACGGGGCCTTCGAGATCTTCGCCGCCCGCGCCTCCCGGCTGGAGCGCATCGCCATCTGACGCCGCAGCGGCACCGCCACCGTGCTCACCCTGTACCGGAGCAACCGCGCTGAGCTGCTGGCCGACCTGCTGGCCGCCCAGCTGGCCCTGAACCCGCCGGGGCCGTTCGAGCTGGTGCGGGTGGTGGTGAATACCTGGCCCACCAGCCGCTGGCTGGGGGAGCGGCTGGCCCAGGGGCTGGGCGATCCCGACAGCCCCTGGGCCGATGGCGTGGCCGCCAACCTGCGCTTCCCCTTCCCCGGCGGCACCCTGCGGGAGCTGGTGGATCTGGTGCTGGCCGATGGCACGGCCGCCCCCCCCGGCGGGTCCTGGGCCAGCCCCTCCACCAGCCGTGATCCCTGGCGCGCCAGGGAACTGGTGTGGCCGCTGCTGGAGCAGCTGCCCAGCCTGATCGAGCGGCCGGATGGGGAGCTGTTGCGCCGTTGGCTGCGACAGCGGGGCCAGCGGCAGCCTCGGCAGGCGCCTGGACTGCCGTCCCACGCCGGGGCCGGCGAGCAGCTCGACCGGCCCCTGTGGCAACTGGGCAGGGCGATCGCCGACGCCTTTGACGACTACACCCTCTACCGGCCCGGCATGCTGGCGGCCTGGCTGCGGGAGCAGCCCATCGATGCCGCGGGCCAGCCGCTGCCGGCCGCTCAGCGCTGGCAACCGTTGCTGTTCCGCCAGCTGGCCGAGCGCCTGGCGTGGGCGCCGTTCGGGCTGCGGGTGGAGCGGGCGATCGAGCGCCTGCGGCAGGCCAGCGCGGCGGGCGAGGCCCTGCCGCTGCCGGATCCGATCCGACTGTTCGGCCTCAGCAGCATGGCGCCGCTGCAGGTAGAGCTGCTGCAGGCGCTCTCCGGCCTGGTGGAGGTGGAGATCTACCTACTCACCCCCTGCCGCGAACTGTGGCGCCGCCGCGGCCCGGCCACCGCTGCCCAGCTCGGGGAGGACTGGCTGCTGGCGGTGCCGCCGCTGGAGGCGCGCTACGGGCGGCTGGGCGCCGAGTTCCAGCAGCTGCTGGAGGGTACCGGCGTGGCCCAGCTGGGGGCGTGGCGAGAGCGTGATCTGTTCGTGGGGGCGGCCAGCGCAGCCGAACACGCCGGCCTCAGCCCCACCCTGCTGGAGCAGCTGCAGGAGCAGCTGGTGGATCCGGAGCAGCGTCCCGTGCTGACGCTGGAGCCCGGGGATCGGTCACTGGAGTTTCTGGCCTGCCCGGGCCGACTGCGTCAGGTGCAGATCGTGCGCGACCGGGTGTTGCAGCTGATGGCCGCCGACCCCAGTCTCTCCCCCCGCGACGTGCTGGTGATGACCCCCCAGGTGGATGCCTATGCGCCCCTGGTGGCGGCTGTGTTCGGCGACAGCGGCGCCACCGGTGTGGCCCTGCCCTGGCGCCTCACCGACCGCAGCCAGCAGAGTGATCCCGGCATCGCCCAGGGGTTGCTGGCCCTGCTGCAGCTGGGAGGGGAACGGCTCACCGCCTCGGCCCTAGAGGGCCTGCTGGCCTGCGGGCCCCTGCTCGCGCGCCATGGGATCGACCCCGGCGAGGCTGGAGCGATCACCGAACTGCTGCAGCGGGCGGGCTTTCGCTGGGGGCTCGACGGCCGCGCCCGGGGCGGCGATCCCACCCACAGCCTGGGCTGGGCGATCGACCGGCTGCTGCTGGGGTTGGTGCTGCCGGAGCAACCGGGGCTGGCGCCCAGCGACACCGCCCCCCTGGCCCGGGGCTCCAGCCTGGAGCAGCAGACGCGCTGGCTGGCGCTGCTGCTGGGGCTGCGCCGGGCCCTGGAGCAGCTGGAGCAGCCGCGCACGCCGGCGGGATGGGTGGGGCTGCTGCGCGGGCTGCTGGGCGAGCTGTTCAGCGATGGGGGCGAGCGGGCCTGGGAACTGCCGCCGATCCAGGCCGCCCTGGCCGACTGGCTCACGGGTGCCGGCCCCAGCCAA
>JBJTWP010000297.1:0-5795 GCA_046081805.1 Cyanobacteriota bacterium | reverse complement strand
AAGGGCCAGAATCTCGGCCTTTGCCATTGCATCAGCAGAGGTACTCCCGTATGCAAGAACCCCAGGTAGCTGCGGCACCTCGGCGATCCAACGACCGTCTATTTCTTGTTCGCACTCCAAAGTGAAGTTCATGCTCAGCTCCCTATTGATGCCACTGTAGCAATATCCCAGGCCAGAGCGCATCCTATGCGTCCGCTCAGCCCGACTCCCTTCCCAGAGATTCGCCCAATGCTCCAGATCAGCGGCGGGGAGCAACATTGGCTGCTGCAAGACCACGGCGATCTCCACCCGCTGGCGCTTAATGGTGGGCTGTTGTCATTCGAATGCAGCAGGCGGATCAGCTCTCCGTACCCTGACGCCACTCCGCAGGCAGCGCCAGGCTGTCCAGCGACTGGCGGCGACGCAGGTTAGCGACGCCCAGGTAGCGGGGCTCGTGTGGATGGCGGCGCCACCAGGCGGCGGCCTTCTGGCGGAACTCCTCCCGGCGCAGGGGCAACGGGGGATGGGAGGAGAAGTAATCGCGCAAGTAATCGCGCAGGAGATCGCCCCCTTCGCCGCGGCCCCCGGAACTCGCCCCGTCCTGGGCCCGCTGCAGGGAGGCGAAGGCCGAGCCCAGGGCGGCAGGGTCGTAGCGGCTGCTCGCCAGCAGGGTGAAGGCGTAGGCGTCCGCCTCGTGCTCCTCCGCCTTGCTGAAGCTGTGGCGCACCAGCAGCCCACGGGCCAGATCGGCCAGGGTGCCAACGGTCTCGCTCCCGGAGCGCCGGCCCAGCAGCTGAACGCGCACGGCATCGAAGCAATGTCCCAGCTCGATGTGGCCGATCTCATGGGCGAGCACCGCCACCAGTTGCGCCTCCGACCCCAGGTCCGTGAGCAGCTCGTCGCTCACCAGGATCACGCCACCGGGCAGGGCCAGGGCGTTAGGACCTCCGAGGCGTCCGGCGCGGAATGCGCGGTAGGGGAAGGGGCGGCGGGCGAAGGGGCGCAGGGCGGCCATCAGCCGGTCCAGGTAGGCCTGGTCCGCGTCGCCGGCGGGGATCGCGACCTCGAGGCGGTGCCTGTACAGATCCCCAAGGTCGCGCTCTTCGACACTGCCCACCGGCACGACCCGGCTGGCGAGCCGGTCTGCGAGCTTGACGGGGGCCCCCAGCAGCTGGAACGGGGTGGCCAGGGAGCTGCGCAGGGGGGTGGCGGGCCGCTCGCGGGCGAGCAGAAGCGCCAGAGCGGTGCCCACGGCGAGCAGCAGGTCCAGGACCACCGCCCGAAGCCGGGCCTGCCGCTGCTGGCGCCTCACCGGAAACGCTCTCGGAAGCGGGTGTAGAGGGCGTTCATCGCTAGCATCAGCAGCCCGACGCCGATGAACACCACGCCGCGCAGGGTCAGATCGGCCTGGGCCATGTCCACCGCCACCAGCCGCAGCAGGCAGGCCCCGGTGGCCAGCAGTGCCACCGTGCGGAATTGGTTGTCCCGCAGCACGGCGCTGAGGATGTAGATGGCGAAGGCCAGCAGCGCCCAGAGCAGGGTGAGCACGGCCCGGTCGTAGCGGCTGGCGAAATAGAGGGCGACCGCCAGGAACAGGGGGTAGCCGAGCCAGCGGTGCGGCTGGCGCGCCACCGGGGTGCCGATCGTCGCCAGCAGGGGCAGCCCACCCGGGGCCCGCAACGCCGCGGGCCGCAGCCAACGGGTGGCGACCAGCAAAAACAGCACCTGCAGACCGATGGCCAACAGGGCGATCGTCTGGGGCTGCTGGAGCCACTGGGGCGAGGGGGTCTCGCCGGTGCTCAGCATCGCTACGTTGGTGCCGCTCGCCAGCCAGTAACCGAGTACGGCATACACCTGCAGCCGCGGCGCGAACCAGCGCTCCATCGCCGGGGCCAGCAGCCCCAGGGCCAGCAGCGACCAGGCGACGGGCCGCCAGAGGGAGCCCACCTCGCTGAGGATCAGCACCCCGATCGCCACCAGTCCCAACTCAAGGACGCAGGGGTGAACGGCGCTCCAGAGGCTTGCCTGGCGCAGGGCGGGCCTGGGATGGAAGAACCACCAACCCAGCAGCACCGCCAGGGCGAACAGCTGGATCAGCAGGCGAGCCCCCAGCGACTGCCCCAGCAGCACCACGTAGGCCGGACTCTGACTGATCACCAGCAGATAGCTGACGGCATAGGCGGCCAGATAGCCCAGTCCCAGGCCGAGCGCATGGAGCGACTCCGGCCGCCGCAGGCGGTTGGCGGCCTCCAGGGCCAGCAGGGAGAGCAGCAGCCAGACAAGCCCCGGCAGCAGGGGGGAGATTGGCTGGAGCAGAAGGAAGGCGGCCAGGCCCAGGTCAAGGCCCAGCAGCTGCACCCCCACCAGCCGCAGGCGGCGACGGCCGGTGCTGACGATTGTCAGTGCCGCCAGGCCGGTGAGTGCGAGCAGGGGCGGCAGGGCGATCAGGCCCCGCTGGTCCTGCAGCAGCAGACCCAGCCCCTGCACGACATGGATGGCGACCACAACCGCCGTGGTCCCCCGCAGGAGCCCCGGGGGGTGAAAGCGCCTCGCCGTGAGCAGCAGCGCCCCGAGCGAGAGGAAGCTCAGAGGAGGCTGCCAGACGGCTGGTGGCACCAGGAATGATCCGGCAAATGCGAGCACCGCGGCCTGCGCCCCGGAGAACGCTGGCGGCTTGGCCACCCCCGGACGGCGCTGCAGCAGCGCGGAGATGACGGTGATCAGGGCCGAGCCAGCGAGCAGAACGGCGGCATTGCGGAGCGGCGGCGGCCGGGGCATCGCCAGGCCCTTGGAGGCGAGCAGCCCCACCACCACCAGCACGGCCGCCACCGTGAGCAAGACCGGCCAGCCGATCCGCTGCAGCCTCAGGTCACCCTGCAGCAGCCCGAGGGCGAGGAAGAGCGCGCACTCCACCAGCAACGCCCCCAGCAGCAGCAGGGGATCGACCACCAGTGGCGCCAGGCTGAGGATCGCTGCCATCGTCAGGGCCTGGGCGCAGAGGGTGTCGGCCAGCGCCAGGGAGGGGGCGCCGCCCCGCCGCGCCCGGCGGGAGAGCAGCAGGGCCACGGCGGCCGCCAGAGCCAGGGCCGTTGCCCGCACGGCAGCCTGACGGGGGTAGATCAGGAGAGCCAGCGCGATCCCTCCCCACTGCAGCAGCAGGGTGCACAGCCGTAACGGGGTGAGCGACCGCCGCAGCGGCATCCCCCAGTGCTGCTGCAACAAGCCGGTGCCGAACACCAGACAGGCCGCCAGGGCCCCGCCGGCACTGACCATGGGGGTGGCAAGCAGGCTGGTGGGCGCCGCCACAAACCAGCACCCGTAGAAGAGGCCGTAGGCGGCCACCACAATCAGCCGGTGGCGGTGCCAGGTCCTGCGCCGGGGCAGCAGCTGACCCAGCAGGGAAACCAGGCTGGCAATCGCCAGGGTGGTGGCATTGGACGGGACCAGCAGCAGCGGCAGCAGGTTCACCACCACGTGCAGGGAGGCGGTCGTATGCTGGCGGGAGACCACCGCCACCGCCAGGTTGATCGCCATGCCCACCCCCAGCAGGGCGAGGGCCTGGCCGGAATCCTGCAGCCAGCGCAGGCCCAGCTCCGGCAAGCCGCCAGCGGCCACGCAGGCGAATAGGACCAGGGCTGCCCCGCCGCTGCGCATCCAGAGGCTGAGCCGGCGCCAGCGCTGGCGCCGGCCCCACAGCGCCGAGGGAAGCATCAACGCCAAGGCCACCAGGAGGGTGAGCAGGAAACGCGCCAGCGGTCCCAGGCGCAGGGCGAGGCTCACCGCCAGGCAGGTGACCCCGGCCACCAGCACCAACACGCCGAGGATGCCGGTCCAGTTCTCGATCAAGGCGCGCTCCAGCCGGCCCCAGGATTCGTTCCTGGTCGGGGCGGGGGGGCCAGAGCTGGGCGCTGGGCCCGGCGATTGGGCGGGCTTCCGGGCTGGCGGAGCTGCAGGGTGTTGCGGAGAGAGGGCCACCGGCGGAGGGAGCATCCGGGGTGGCTCCAGCGGGGGCGGTGCAGCAGGAGCAGCGGCCGGCCTGCGAGATGGCGTCTGCTCCTCCGGTTCGCCCAGCCGCTGCTCCAGCCGAGTCAGCCGCTGGCCCAGGTCACGCATCCGCATTGCCAGAACGATGACAGCCAGGAGCAGGAGCAGCTCGACCAAAGGAACGGGTTCAGCCAAAACTGATTTAGCCTAGGTAGAGGCTGAAAAAACACAACCCATTCACGGGCCAATCCCCCTGTGATCACATGAATGGGCTCGGTTCACGGGCGGTAGCAGCTCGGCTTCGGCAATGTCGAGCAGAGCACGGCCTAACAGCGCAACAACCGCGAGAAGTTTCTAGATGAGATGGAGAAGGTGGTGCCCTGAAAAGCCCTGATGATCTGATTGAACCCCACGACCCGAGAACCTGCGGTTCCGCTATGCACTGTTCAGGCCACCGCGAATGGTCTTCTGGTCTGGGCTGCAGACACCACCCCGCCAGCACAGATCCCCGGGCACCCGGGCATCAACGAGCACTGGGCAGAGATCGCCCTGGTCTGCAGCCAGTGTCGTGGCCGTTGAGGCCATCGAGAACGATCGCGCCTGGATGATCCAGGGCAGACTGCTGCTGCTGCTGCTGCGGCAGCTGGCCGCATCCAGCCGCGGCGTAGCCGTGGCAAAAGTTAAGCTGGCTGCCGCCGGTCGCGTTGGTTGTGGACAAAAGGGGGGCCTGTCAGTTTCAGCAAGAACACTGGACTTGTCAGGCAGACAGAGAACCTGGGTGGTATGGTGGAGAGTTGGTGATGGCCTGTCTACTCAAGAGGCTTTTTTCTACGCTGAGCAGGGGCTTCCTCTATGAATTACTGAACCAGAAATTCTTCACAGATTCTAGATCTTTTTTCCTGGCTTTTTCTGAGAAAGCGAAAGCTGATCAGTGTGGCAAGGCAAGCGCCTGTCTAGCTGCACTTTGAAAGATGCATCGTCACTGTTCAACTGCAACAACATCAGAATGCGTCTTTTTCAGTTCCGCTCCAGCGTGCACAAGCCGCCTTGGGAGCAATCTCCTTTCTCTGTTGCACTGTTGCACTGCTTTCGGCAGATGCACGCGCTGGCTGGGGCCGGAGCTGGCCACTTGCACGAAAGGGCACCCTGCCCAGGGCGTGACGCACCAGCCGTGGTGCTGACGCGAGGCGCTGCCGGCCCCCCAGTCCAGCGGGTGAGCTGGACTCGCCTGCTCCGCGGTCAGCCGGAGTCTCCCCCTGGCCAATGGCGGCTGCGGCGCACCGCCACCACTCCCGTGAACCCCGGCACCGGCGCCGCGCACTTGCGCAGCTCCAGTCGCACCGGCACCTGCCGCCCCTCGCCGAGCTGCTCAGCCACACAGCTCTCAATCAGCTCCAGGATCCGCTCGCTGGTGTGCTCAAGCGTGAGGCAGCGCAGCTCGCTGGCCTGCCGCTGCAGCGCCGTGATCAGGCGGCTGTAGTCGAGGGTGTGCTGCAGGGCATCGCTGCGGGCCGCTGCGGCCAGATCCACGGCCAGCTCCAGATCCAGCTCGAACCACTGGCCTTCGGCCCGCTCGAACGGCAACACGCCCACGTGGGCCCACAGCCGCAGCCCCCGCACGAGGATCCGATCGCTGGGCAGCCCAGCAGCGGGCGGCGGCTCGGCGGCCGTCACAGCGGCAGGCTGCGGTGGCTGAACCGGCGCACGCCGCTGGCGTAGTCGGCGGCGATGTGGCCTTCGCCCCGCAGCCGGTAGCGGTAGGTGACCAGACCCTCCAACCCCACCGGGCCGCGGGGCGGCAGGGTCTGGGTGCTGATGCCCACCTCGGCGCC
>JBJTWP010000296.1:0-7288 GCA_046081805.1 Cyanobacteriota bacterium | reverse complement strand
CACACTGGCATGGGGGAAGCGGTTGTGCTCGGTCATGGGCAGGGCGTCCATGTCGGCGCGCAGGCCGATGGACCGAGGGGTGCTCGGCAATGTGGTGGCCCTGGCCCAGACTTCGATGAAGCGCATGCTGGCCTACAGCTCCATCGGCCAGGCAGGCTTCGTGATGATCGGCCTGGTGTGTGGCACTGAGGATGGCTTCGCCGCCATGGTGCTCTACATGGCTACCTACCTGTTCATGAACCTCGGGGCCTTTGCCTGCATCATTCTGTTCTCGCTGCGCACCGGCTCCGATCGCATCAGCGATTACTCAGGCCTCTACCAGAAGGATCCCCTGATCACCCTGGGGCTGAGCCTGTGCCTGCTGTCCCTGGGTGGCATTCCGCCGATGTTGGGGTTCTTTGGCAAAATTTATCTCTTTTTTGCCGGCTGGGCCGATGGTCAGTATCTGCTGGTGGTGGTTGGCCTGATCACCTCAGTTGTCTCGATTTACTACTATATCTCCGTGATCAAGATGATGGTGGTGAAGGAACCCCAGGAGGCCTCCGATGTGGTCAAGGCCTATCCCGAGATTCGCTGGAACCTCGCTGGCATGCCTGCCCTTCGAGCAGCCCTGATGGGCTGTGTGGTCGTGACAGCCGTGGGAGGTATCCTGTCGAGTCCCCTGTTCAGCTGGGCCAACGGCGCCGTGGCCGGCACCCCGATCCTTCAGCAGGCCATCGCCCTCGCCGCCGCCCAGCCCCTTGGCTGATTCCAGGACGGATCCCATGGCTGACTTGCGGGATCCCGTCGCTGAACTGGTCCAGGTTTCCAAGGTCTATGGCAGTGGCGATGCCCAGGTGAAGGCCCTCGATGGCCTCAGCCTCACCGTGAGTCGTGGGGATTATCTGGCGGTGATGGGAGCCTCGGGTTCAGGCAAGAGCACGGCCATGACGATCCTGGGCTGTCTGGATCGGCCCACCAGCGGCAACTACCGGCTCAATGGCACGGACGTGGAATCGCTCAATGACGATCAGCTGGCCGACCTGCGCAACAGGGAGCTGGGCTTTGTGTTCCAGCAGTTTCACCTGCTGCCCCAGCTGACGGCCCTGGACAATGTGATGTTGCCCATGGTCTATGCCGGCGTGCCCTACGAGCAGCGGCGCCAGCTGGCGATGACGGCCCTGGAGCAGGTGGGACTGGGCCAGCGCCTGCACAACCGGCCCAATCAGCTCTCCGGCGGGCAGCAGCAACGGGTGGCCATTGCCCGGGCGATCATCAATCGGCCCGCCCTGCTGCTGGCCGACGAGCCCACCGGCGCCCTCGATTCCCACACCACCGAGGAGGTGCTGGGAATTTTTGAGGAGCTGCACCGCAGCGGCATCACCCTGGTGATGGTGACCCACGAAGACGAAGTGGCCGCCCGTGCCCGGCAGGTGGTGCATTTCCGCGACGGCAGGGTGGTGGCCTGAGCTCAGCCCCTGCGCGGCACCGCTGAACGGGGGTCCGCCGGCCGCTCCAGCACCTGCAGCAGCTGACCCATCAACAGGGCCACCGCATCGCCGCCAAGGCCGGTGCGGCCGGGATCGAGATCGCCGGGATCCACCGCCATCCAGCCGCCCTCCCCCGGCAACCGGAGCTCGAAATGCAGGTGCGGCCCGGTGCTGAGGCCCGTGCTGCCGACGCGACCGATCACCTCCCCCTGGCCCACCCGCTCACCCGGCTTCACATAGAGCTCGCTGAGATGGCCATAGAGCGTGCGGCGATGCGGATTGTCGTGCTCGATCTCGATCGCCAGGCCATAGCCGCCGGCCAGGCCGCTGCTCACCACCCGGCCACCGAGGGCGGCCACCACCGGGGTGCCCTCCGGGGCGGCGAGGTCGCGGCCGGCATGCATCAGCCAGCTGCCAAGCAGGGGATGCAGGCGGTAGCCGAAGCCGCTGCTGGTGATCGCCGAGCCGATCAGGGGAAACAACAGCCGACGGTTGCCGTTGCCGCCGATCGGCGCCGGGCGCGGCGTGAAGCCGAACACATCGGCCAGGCGGAATGTGCCTCCAGCCCCCGCCAGCAGAGCCGACACCGGCACCGTGAGGGGTGGCAGGGGCTGGCCATCGGCGCCCAGCCGCTCGCCGACCAGATCGCCATCGGCCCCCAGACGACTGCGCCAGCGCAGGGCCAGCCCCGTGCGGCATTCCTGGGCGGAGAGGGCACCGCTGCTGCAGGCCTGCTGATGGGCCGGCGCATTGAAGGGCACCATCGCGGAGCCACTGCGGATCCTGGCCCGCTCAGCCGACGTCACCACCCCCTCCCGCACGAGTGCATCCAGGGAGTCATCGAAGCGGGCGGGGGGCTGGCTGCGCAGCTGGGCAGGATCGGGACGGAGGGGCTGGAGCTGGGGTGGCAGCTCGTCAGCGGGCATTGGCGGCAGGGCCGGCGGCAGGGGAACGGATCCATCGGCCGGGGATGGCTGGGCCCCAGCCAATCCCCAGCTCAGCAGCGCTGCGCTCACCAGCGGCAGCACCCCCCAGGGGGTGAGGGCTCGCAGTACGGAGGGGCGGATCTTGAAGGCCATGGGCCGACTCTAGAAATCAATCGAAATCACGACGCCAGACCGTCGGGTGACCACGGCGATCCAGGACGCGCAGGCCACCATCCAGCTCCAGCCCGGCGATGCGCCAGCTCACCCCGTTTCGGACCAGCCCATCCGGCGGCTGCCACAGCCGCTGCTCAGCCGCCTGGCGCACGCTCTCCGGCTGATCAGCCAGGCTGATGGCGCGGTCGATGGCGCGGCGGGCCAGGAGCTCCAGGGCGCGGGGGGTGGCGCGGGGGTGGAAGCTCCGCCTGGCTGTGGGGGCGGCTGGTTGGAGTGCTTCCGCGAGGGCCACCGCCCCAGGCGGCACCCGGTTGATGCCGTTGAGCCCAAGGCCCAGCTGGGCCCAGCGCACCCGTCCCTGCCGCAGCCGCAGGCGCGGCAGCAGCCCCGCCAGCTTGCGACCGCTGACCTGGAGATCGTTCGGCCACTTGATCGCCACCGGCAGCGGGCGGCTGGGCCGCCCCAGGCCTTCCAGCTCCAGGGCCAGGGCCAGGGCCAGGGCCAGGGGAACAGGGGCGCAGCTGGCGGGATCCGAGGGCCAGGGGAAGGCCGCGCTCAGCCACAGTCCCCCCGGCGGCGATTGCCACACCCGCCCCCGCTGACCCCGCCCGAAGCGCTGGCGCCGCGCCACCACCAGCCGCCGCCACCGGTTGGCATCGGGTTGACCGGGGGCTGGCGGCGGTTGTCGCCGCAGCCAGCCCTCCAGCTCGCGCTCGGTGCTGGCACACACCGCCAGCCGTCGCAGCTGCCAGTGGCCGCTCACCCCTGCTGCAGCCGGGCAAGCCAGGCGCCGATCCGGGCGGCACCAGCCTCCAGCTGCTCGGCTGGATGCACCAGGGCCAGCCTCGCCCAGCCCTCGCCCCCCGGCCCGAAGCCATGGCCGGGCGTGAGGGCCACACCGGTGGCCTCCAGCAACGCGGCACAGAATGATTCCGAATCCAAACCCCTCGCCCGGGCGTGGGGGGGCAGCTGCAGCCACAGATACAGCGCCATGGAGGGCAGACGCACGGGCCAGCCGCTCGCCTCCAGCGCCGCCGCCATGCGGTCGCGGCGCTCGCGGTAGATCGGTTTGATCCGCTCGGGCCAGTCACCGGCCTGCTCCAGGGCTGCGATCGCCCCAGCCTGCAGCGCCAGCGACTGGTTGAAATCCACCACCCCCTTGAGCTGGCGCAGCCCGGCGATCAACCCCGGGGCGCCGATCGCGAAGGCCAGTCGGAAGCCCCCCAGGCACCAGCTCTTGGAGAAGGAGAAGAACTCGATGCCGCATTCCCGCCAGGCCGGGTTGCGCAGCAGGGCCGGCGCTTCGCCGTCCAGGGCCAGATCCAGGTAGGGGTTGTCATGGGCCAGCACGATGCCGTGCTCCAGGGCCCGCTCCACCGCCCCATCCAGCCAGGCCTGCTCACCGGTGGTGGCGGTGGGATTGTGGGGGAAGCCCAGCACCATCAGTTTCAGGCGCTGCCAGGTGGCGGGATCGATGGCGCTGAAATCCGGCTTCCAGCCGGCGGCGGGATCGAGCGGCAGCAGCACCGGCTCAGCCGAAGCCAGGTGGAGTCCACCCAGGTGGGAGGGGTAGTAGGGATCGAGCAGCAGGGCCGCATCGCCGGGGTTCAGCACGGCCAGCGGCAGGTGGGCGGTGCCCTCCTGGCTGCCCACCAGCAGCAGCACCTCGGTGTCGGGATCGACGGCGCTGCCCAAACGACGCTCGACCCAGGCTGCGACGCTCTGGCGAAAGGGTCGGGTGGCGGCGTTGAGGCAGTAGGCCGCGCTGTCCGGAGCGGGAAGCCGCGCGGCCATGGCCGCGATGGCAGCCGGGGGCGGCAGCAGGTCGGTGGAGCCCAGGGAGAGATCCAGCAGGGGTGGCAGCCGACTGGCAGGGTCCGCCGCCCTGGCCAGGTAGGCGGCCTTGCGCTGGTCGTTGCGGGCAAACACTCCGCTGCCCAGACGACGCACCCGATCGGACAACCGCCCCGACCAGCACGGAGCCGGCTGGGGCATCAGAGGTTGGCGTCGAGGAAGGCCTGAAGCTGGGCCTTGGCCAGGGCGCCCTCGTGGCGGGCCACCTCCGCACCGTCTTTGAACAGGATCAGGGTGGGCAGCCCCTGCACCCTCTGGGCATCACGACTGACGGGATTGGAATCGGCCTCCAGCTTGCCCACCTTCAGCCGATCGCCGTAGCTGGCGGCAGCCCAGTCCATCAGGGGCGCCATCAGACGACAGGGGCCGCACCATGCGGCCCAGACATCGACGAGCACCGCTTCCGGCGCTTCAAGCACCTCGACTTGAAAGTTGGTGTCGCTGAGCTCGAGAACGGCCACAGACAGGCAACTGACTCAACCAATTCTATGGAGAGTGAGGGGGAGTGTTGGCGGGGCAGGCGCAGCTCAGAGCCTGTCGATCGAGCGCTTGAGCTGCTCCAGTTCGGTGTCCACCTCCGTCACCTTGACCGGCTCCAGGCGGGCCACGGGGGCAGGAGCACCGGAGAGGCGCTGCTTCATGGCCGCCAGTTCGTCATCGACTTCAGGGGCGGCTTCCAGGGCCGCGAACTGGCTTTCCAGATCGGCTCCGGCCAGTTCGGCCGCCGCCTGGCTGCGGGCTTCAAGGGTCTGCACCTTCTCCTCCATCCGCTCGAAGGCGGCCATGGCGGAATTGGTGCCGAGGTTGCCAACGGCACTCTGGATTTGCTCCTGGGCCTGGGCCGCCTGGGCCCTGGCCTTGAGCATGTCCTTCTTGGTGCGGGCTTCGGCGATCTTGGCCTCGAGCTGCACCAGGCTTTTCTTGAGGGTGTCCACCTGGCCGGCCTGGCTCTGCAGCTGGCCATTCAGCGCCGTGGCGGTGTCCTGATAGGTCTTGCGGCGTGCCAGGGCCTCCCGGGCCAGATCCTCCTCTCCCTTCTTGAGGGCCAGTTCGGCGCGCTCATACCAGGTTTTGGACTGGGCTTCGGCCTGCTCGGCCTGGTTCTGGATGCGCTTCTGGCTGGCGATGGCAGTGGCCACGGCCTGGCGAAGCTTCACTAGGTCGTCCTGCATGTCCGCCACCGACTGGTCGAGGATCTTGGCGGGGTCCTCCAGGCTGCTCACCGCCGCATTGGCGTTGGCACGGACGAGGCGGCTGAGGCGGTCGAAAAAGCCCATGAATCCCGGTTGGGGCGTAGCCAGAGGCTAGCCAGAGGGCCACGGCGATTCAGCCCGCCGCGAACGGCGGGATGGCCGCCCTGGCGTTAGCGTCTCCCCATGGATCCCCGTTCCAGCGCCTCCCGTTCCGAGACAACTCCAGTGCGGAGAACCCGAAGCGGCACCCCTGGCTCGAAGCGGGGCGAGATCCCCCCGTCCAGCTCCCGGGCCATCAGCCGCCGCCAGGGTGGGGTCAATGTGCTGGTGCCACCGCCGCCGCCCCCGGCGGTGCCCCTGGCGAACTGCCTGGAGAATCTGCGGCGCACCTGGCAACGGGAGGGCAACCTGGCGGCCCTCTGGCAGGCCTGGCCCGATCTGGCGGGCCCCCAGCTGGCCCCGCACTGCCGGCCGCTGCGGCTGCAGGGCGGCTGTCTCAGCCTGGGCGCCGCCCCGGGGCCCTGGCTGCAGGCGCTGCAGTACAACCGCCACCAACTGCTGGGCGCCATCAGGGCGGCAGCCTTCCCGGTGCGGGAGCTGCGGATTGAGCAGGATCATGCCGGGCCCCTGCCACCGCCCGGCAGCAGCGAAGCCGAGCAGGTCTGGCGGCAGCACCCCAGTCGCGTGGACCTGCACGGTATGGGCACCTGCCCACGCTGCAGTTGTCCGGCACCAGCCGGCGAAATCCGGCTGTGGGGTCATTGTGGCTTCTGCCGACGCCACGAGCTGGGCCGATCCGCCAGCGCCGAGCCACCAGGCTCTGGTCAGTAGCGCTCCGGCCGGGGATCGCGCCACTCCAGCTGCCAACCATCCCGCTGCAGCGCCTGGGCCCGTCGCTCCAGGGCGGCACGATCCAGGCGCCAGAGGCGATACAGCCCGGCCTGACCGAGGAGCTCGGCCCCGAGTCCCCGCCAGTGGGGCAAGGCAGCCGTGGCCTGATCGATTACCACCAGCACGGTGGGTTGCTGCCGCGAGCTGCTGGGCCGTTGCCCGGCCCGGCGCTCCGTGCTGAGCCGGTCGGCCAGGTTGATCGGCCCGAAGGCGCGCTCCCCCTCGTAGGTCACCACCCGTCTGGTGTAGTAGTGCAGCGAGGGCTTGAGGATGCCCACCATGGCCAGGCTCTCGCCCGGCCGGGCCTGCCGGTTCACCAGGGCCGCCCTCTGCCGCACCGGCAGGCCCCGTAACCGATCGCCCAGGTTCCAGACGGGCAGCAGCACCAGCGGCACGAAGGCCACCAGCGGCAGCTGCAGCGTTAGCAGGGTCCGAGGACCGCGCCGCGTCAACAGCAGGCCGAGCAGCAGGGCCAGGGCGTACAGGCCGCCGCCGAGCGGCAGGACGCGACCCGCCAGCAGCTCAACCGCCAGGGTGGGCATCTCGGGGTCGTGGATCAACGGCACCCAGAGCGCTGCGGCCAGAAAGCCGCCTGCCAGCACCGCCGTCAACGCCAGGGTGAGCCGCCAGGCCCAGCGGCTGGCTCGATCCAGCTGATCCTGGGCGGCGAGGGCCACCAGCAGGGCCGCCGCAGGGGTGGCGGGCAGCCAGTAGCTGGGAAGCTTGGTGGCGGCCACCGTGAAAAACAGCAGCACCGCCAGCAGCCAGCAGGCCGCAAACC
>JBJTWP010000295.1:0-4328 GCA_046081805.1 Cyanobacteriota bacterium | reverse complement strand
TGCTTTGGCGCCAATGGCTGAGCAGCCGTCTGCTGGGTCGCTATCTCACCAACCGGGCCTACTACGTACTCAATCCAAACGATGAGGCGGCCGAGGAGATTGATAATCCCGATCAGCGTATCTCCCAGGACGCGGCCAGCTTCACCAGCACCAGCTTGAGCGTGACCGTCGAGATCTTCTCAGCACTGCTCACATTTTTCAGTTTCATTATTGTTCTCTGGACCATCAGTTCCACCCTGGCAACCTGGCTGCTTCTCTACTCTGTGGCAGGCACAGCCGTGATCGTGTTCGCAAGCCGGAAGCTGGTGGCTCTGAACTATCAGCAGTTGAAGCTAGAAGCCGATTTTCGCTATGGACTGGTTCACATCCGTGACAACGCTGAGTCCATTGCCTTTTATGGCGGTGAGCAGCAAGAGTTTCAGGAGGCCGATCGCCGCCTTGATGGTGCCATCACAAATTACAACCGTCTGATCATCTGGGAAGCCCTGATCAGCGTGATCCAGCGCTCCTACGATTACTTCTCGCGCTTCCTGCCCTGGCTGGTGATTGCCCCGATCTACTTTGCCAAAGAGGTTGATTTCGGTGTGTTTGGCCAGGCAAGTATCGCCTTCTCCCAGGTATTGTTCTCAGTGAGCTACATTGTGAACAACATCGATCGGCTCGCCGCATTCTCCGCCTCAATCAGCCGTCTGGAGGGGTTCCAGGGCAAGGTGGATGCCATCGGTGCTGAGATGGCCAGGTCGCAGACGGCCGCCCTGGCGCCCGCTCCCGACCAGCGCCACGCCTCGATCCTCGTGAGTCACGTCGATCTGGTGCCACCCCGCAGCAGTCGTCTGCTGGTACGCGACCTGAGCGTGGAGGTCACGGCCAGTCAGCGGCTTCTGGTGGTGGGACCCAGCGGCTGCGGCAAAACCTCCTTCCTGCGCACGGTGAGTGGTCTGTGGCCCCCCGCCGCCGGCCAGGTGGAGCGGCCGCCCGAGGGCGATCTGATGTTCATCCCCCAGAAGCCCTACATGCTGCTGGGCAGCCTGCGCGAACAGCTCTGCTACCCCCAGGACCCGGGCCGGTTCAGCGACGATCAACTCCGCCACGTGCTGACGCAGGTGCGGCTGCCGGAGCTGGTGCAGCGTTACCCCGACCTCGAGATCAAGCAGGACTGGCCCCGGTTGCTCTCCCTGGGGGAGCAGCAACGTCTGGCCTTCGCCCGCCTGCTGCTGAGTTCCCCCCGCTTCGTGGTGCTGGATGAGGCCACAAGCGCCCTCGATGTGGTCACGGAGCGCCACCTCTACGGCCTGCTGGCCGAGCGCGAGATGGCCTTTGTCAGCGTGGGACACCGCCCCACCCTCACCGAATTCCACGACACCGTGCTCGAGCTCGATGGCAGCGGAAACTGGCGCCTGCTCCCCGCCGCGGGCTATGACGTGGGACGCCATGCCTGAGCCGATGCAGACCTCGCCTCCCGGCGCCACCACCACCCAGCCCAGCCCCAACACCATGCGCAGCGCCACCACCCATGACCTGCCGGCCTTTGGCTGGAGCGGCTACGCCGAACGGGTGAACGGCCGCTTCGCCATGGTGGGGTTCGCCGCCGTGGTGCTGATCGAGGCCCTCAGCGGCGATACCTTCCTGCATTGGGCGGGTCTGGTGCCCTGAGCCCCAGGTCAGGGGAGCCGGATCAGGTCCACCTGCCAGAGGCCGTTGCGACTCACCTGCACCGCCAGTTCCCGGCCGTCGGCCCGCAGGCTCACCTGCTTCGGCACCCCGGCCGGCACCATGGGAATGGGTTCCAGGCTGGCCAGCGATCGCCGGTAGAGCACCAGCTCGGTGCGTCCCTCCAGCTGGCGCACCACCACCAGCCTCTCCCCGCGCGCATCCACGGCTACGGCCAGGGGTTGGGCATCGGGTCGGTTGAGATGCGGCAGGGGCACCGGCAGCTGGCGCTGCAGATCCAGCAGCAGCACCTGCTCACGGCCACCGTTGCCGCTGATCAGGGCCAGCCAGCCGTCACCGAGGGCCGGTTCGCGGCTGGGACCAGCCTGCTCCAGCTGGCGGTTGAGACCCGTCAGAGGCACGGGCATGCCGCCCATGCAGCCAGCCAGCAGCCAGCAGAGGCTGAGGCAGGCCAAACCTGGGGCGCACCGCTGTCGCGGGGAGCGGCTCACGGCCGCTGCGGTGGGGTTTCGGGCCCGCCCCCCCGCACGGCCAGCCCGGCGGGCCGATCGGGCTCCAGCAGGCCGCTGAGATCGAAGAGCTGCAGCTGCCGTTGGCCTGCCTGCACCAACTCCAGCGCCAAGGTCTGGGCATCGGGGGCCAGGCTGAGCTTGACGGCCGTGCGATCCCCCGGAAGCGGAAGCCGCAGCAGCTGGCCACTGGCCCGGTCCTCGATCACCGGCAGCCGCTGGGGGCCCTGCTGCACCAGGACGGCCACATAGCGGCCGTTCCAGCTGAGGGACGGTGAGCTGTGGGGTTCATGGCCTCGGATCTGACGCAGTGGCACCACCTGCCCATCGGGTTGGCGTTGCAGCAGCAGGCTCAGGCGGCCGTTGCGCTCGATCACGCTCGCCAGCCACTGGCCGTTGCCACTCAGGGCCGGCTCCTGGCGGCTGCTGGCCGCGAACAGCCCGAGGGCGCCGGCGGCCCTGCGGCGCCCGGACCAATCCGGCCAGCCGTCACAGCCTGCCGCCGCGAACAGCATCACCAACGCAGCTGGCAGCAGCTGAAGCAGCCCCCTGGCGCGGATGCGTCGCAGCGAAACCACCGCTCAGCGGAACCAGCGCTCAGTCGTCGAAGCGGGAGCTGTTGTCGCGTGGGCGGGGGGCCGGCGGCCCGGGGGGGCGATCGGGGCCCCGCCCAGCACTGCGCTCAGCCGAGGGCTGCGAGGTGGGGGCTGAGCTGATCGGGGTGTAGCTGGCGTCGCTGATCTCCGCAGCCGGGCGGCTGGCCCCGCGGATCGGCGAGCCCTGGGGCACCCCGGCCGCAGGCCCGGTTGGGGCAGCGGATCCGCCAACCGCACCAGACGGAGCGGGGCCACGGCGGCTGGAGCGGGGCATGGGCTCGCTGGCGGGCGTGGGTCGGGATCCACGACGGGGCTCGCTGCCGCCATCCCGCTCGCGGCGCCGGGCGCCGAATTCGGGAGCACTGCCGCTGCTGGCGGGCGCGCCATAGCGGCGGGGTGACTCCTCCCGCCCGGGATTGGCGAAGCGCTCCTCCGACTGCCGTTGGGCGGGCCCGGAGCGCTCCCACTCCTCCGGGTCGCGGGGGCGGCTGGCGGCACGCTCAGGGATCGCCGCCCGACTGGTGGGACGGCGGGGCCGGTAAAAGTCGTCAGCTTCCTCCTCATCGGCTTCGGCACGGGAGCGGATCCGCCGTCGGAGTGGTTGGGGCTCATCGAAGCGCTCCCGGTCCTCCGCCCAGGCGCCACCGCCCATGCGGGGTCGGTAGGGGCCGGGGGCCGGCTCGTCATCCTCAAAAAACGAGGAGCGACGCGCCTGTTCCGTGGTGACGCCCCGCAGCCGCACACTCTCGTAGGCGAAGAACACCGTGGTGCCAGCCAGGAGGAACTGGCCGAACTGCAGGATCGGGTCGAGGCGCCAACCCTGGAAAAACAGAATCCCGCCGCAGAGCAGGCCCACGGCGGCGAAAAACACGTCGTAGTCGCGGGCGAGCGCCGGCTTGAAGCTGCGCATGAAATAAAGCATCGCGCCGCCCACGGCCAGCACGATGCCCACGATGCTGGCCCAGTTGAGGCTGGCGTTAACCATGGAGACTCACCCGGGCGTCTCACCCGTCAGGGTCGTTCAGACCACTGTAGGGAGGGCCGGGAAGGGGATCAGAGCTTGCGATCCACCCGGTCGTTCTGGCTGATCAGGATCAGGGCCACGGTGATCGGCACCACCACGATCACGGCGCCCCAGACGAGGCTGCTCAGGAAGTTGGCGAGGGAAGGGGTCATGTCGCGCTTGGCGGTGCTCAGGCGTGGGCGGATCCTAGGCAGCCAGGGCCGCTGCCTACGCTGGACCCTCGGATGCTTAGAGCTTTGTGACGGGCCTGTTCAACGCGGAACCGCTGGCCATCGCCCATCTGCTGCTGGCGCTGCTGCTCGGGGCCTGGACGCTGCTCTTTCTGTTTCGGATCGTGCTCACCTGGTATCCCCAGGTGGATCTGCACCAGGGGGCGATGCGGCTGATCGGCTGGCCCACCGAGCCCCTGCTGGCACCCACCCGGCGCCTGATCCAGCCCATCGGAGGCGTCGACGTGACGCCGGTGGTGTGGGTGGGCCTGATCAGCCTGGTGCGTGAGCTGCTGGTGGGTCAGCAGGGTCTGCTGAC
>JBJTWP010000294.1:0-12201 GCA_046081805.1 Cyanobacteriota bacterium | reverse complement strand
CCGATCAGCAATGGCCTCAGCCAGCTGCAGGATGGTCAGTATGGCGCTGACTGGCAGTTGCTGGCTGCTGAACGCATTGACGGTGTCAATCAGGTGCTATGGCGCTATCTCCCCTCCAACCATCTGCATCGCTGGTTGCTTGATGCCAACTGGAGCTGGAGCGCATCCATCGGTTGGGATCAACCTGCTTCGATCACTGGGCAGCAGCTGGAGGCCCAGTTCGGCCTCGACCTCGGTGGCGATGGCTTGATCAGTTCAGCTGGGGGCAATGTGATCACCGCCTCCACCACCATCCAGGCCAGAGTGGATGCCTGGGGTGAAGTGGATCGTTACGAACTCGATCTCCATGACGGGGCGATCATCAGTGCATCCCTGACTTCCCCAAGCGATTCGCTCTATCCCCTGATCGACCTGCGGGATCCGGCGGGATCCCTGCTCAAAGGATCGATTGCCTACAACGCCACCGGGGCCGATCTGGGCATGGTCGACCTGATCACCGGCAAGGCCCTCCTTGACATCCGTAGCCAGGTGGGAGGCATCGGTGCCTACGACCTCCAGGTTGCCGTCACCAGCCGAGAGGAGCTCAACAGCGAGGTGATCCGACTCACCAACCTCGAACGGCAGCAGCAGGGCCTCGCACCCCTGGTCCGCAATGGGCTGCTCGACCAGGCGGCCCAGGCCCATGTTCAGGACATGGACGCCAGCGACCGATACCTCGCCCACATCGGCAGCAATGGCAGCACGCCAACAGATCGCATCCAGGCCACGGGATACAAGGCCGGCTGGGTGGATCTGGGCAATGGCTCGCTGCGCACCATCCCCACTGAAAATGCCGCATCGGGACAAACCTCTGCTGCAGCTGTGGTGGAGGCCTGGATGAACAGCCCCGGCCACCGCGCCGCCATCCTGGATCCAGCTGCCAAGGAGATCGGTGTCGGCTTCGAGTACGACGACCAGACCGGCACCACCTACTGGATCCAGAACTTCGGCCATCCCTGGGCACCAGGGATGCAGGTCTGGTTCTGAGCCCTGAGTCAACCTCCCTTCACCCAGCCATCGGCGATCGCATTGCCCACCAGAAAGGCCTGGGCGCCAGCCAGTGGCGTGGGCTCGACGAACACCCGTGGATGGGTGACCAGCCGCAGGTAGCCAGCGCCCACCATCGGCGGCATCCAGCGGGGCGCGATTGCTGCGGGGGTCCGCAACCGCAGGGCCCAGCCCCCCCCGACCCTGATGCAACGGCAGCGGCAGCCCAGACGACACCAGATGTGGTGTGATGACGCCGCGTCGCAGGGAGGCGCCGCCAGCGCCGCCGACCTACCCTGCCAGCCGTGCGACGCCAGTGACCACCATGCGCTACGTCCTCTGGGGCACCTACTGCGAGAATGCACTTGAGGTGCGCACGCCATACCGCGAGGAGCACCTGGCCGGTCTGCAGCGCCAGAAAGACGCCGGCCTCCTGATCACGCTCGGTCCCACCGAAGCCAGCACCCACGTCTTCGGCATTTACGAGGCCGAGAGCCAGGAGCAGGTGGAGGCGCTGGTGAAGAGCGACGTGTACTGGCGCCATGGCATCTGGACTGCGGTGGAGCTCCATCCCTGGATCCAGGCGTTCTGACCCTGGATCCAGGCGTGCTGAGGCCCGCGCCGGGCGCTCAGGCCCTGGGCCAGCCGGCCTGGGCCTGCTGCCACACCCAGACCCCCACCGCATCCGCGCCGCCCTCCCCGAGCACCGCGCCGTAGCCGCCCATCTGGCCACGGCCAGCGGCGGCGATGGCGGCGATCATCTCCGGACCAGCGATGCCATTGCGCTGCAGCGCCTCCCGTTTGAGGGTCTGGCCGCGGCGGATGATGTTGCCGCCGTTGATGTGGCATCCCGCGCAGTGGCTCTCGAACAGCGAGGCCCCATCCGCAGCCACCCCGGCCGCCCAGGCCGGTTGCGGCCAGAGCACCAGCAGCGCCACAGCTAGACAGAGCAGCAGCGAGAGCAGGGAACGCAGCATGGCGGAGCGCGGAGCTGGCGCAGACGCTAAACAGGGGCCGGGCCCAGACTGCTGGGCGGAGATTGGCGGATGTCGGCCACGCTGGTGCTCCACAGTGCCGAGTGGCAGATCGGCAAGCCCTACGGGCGGGTGGCCGACCCCGACAAGCGCTCGCGTCTGCACCGCCACCTGCAGCTCAACTTCCTGCCGTGCCACCCCCGCAGGCCTCCGGGTCCCCTCCATGCAGCTGCGACCCCTCACCCCCGACGACGTGGAGCAGGCCCTGGCGGTGTACAGCGATGCCGTGCGCAGCCAGGCGCCGGGCCTGTACGACGCCGGCCAGATCGACGCCTGGGCTGGCCATGCCCAACGCTCTCAGGAGCTGCGCAGGGCGCTGCTGCGCGGTCGCGGCCTGGTGAGCTGCGACGACGAACCCGGCGTCAACCATGCCAGCACCAACCGCGGTGGTGCCAACCACGCTGGCGGCAACCCTGGCGGTGGCTCCGTGGAGGCCTTTGGCCTGCTGGATCCGCTGGATCGGCTCTCGCTGCTCTACTGCCGGGGGCGCTCCAGCCGCCAGGGCAGGGCCACCGCCCTGCTGGAGGGCCTGGAGGCGATGGCCCGGGCGGCGGGCTGCCGGCAGCTCCGCACCGAGGCCAGCCAGCTCTCCAGACCGCTGTTGCTGCGCCGGGGCTGGCGGGTGGAGGCGCAGGAGACGGTGCTCTACGCCGCCGTGGCCTTTGTGCGCTGGCGGATGATCAAAGACCTCTGCAGCGGCAGCGATGGCTGAAGCCCAGCTCCAGCAGTTCCTCGCCAAGGTGGCCGCCCTCCATGCCTTCGTGGCCCTGAGTGAGGCCGACGCCAGCCTGCGGGCGGCCCTGCGCGACTGCAGCAACCACCATGAGGTGGTGGAGCTGGCCCGTCGCCATGGCTTCGAGATCGGCCGGCGCTGGGGGGAGGAGGGGCCGGCCCTGGAGGGTGGCGACGCCAATCTGCTCGGCGCCCCCTGCCCCTCCCCAGGCCAGGAAACCACCACGCTGCTGCTGGAGGCGCCCGGGCTGCGACTGGAGCGCATCCACTCCTGCGGCGCCCGCAGCCCGGAGGGCTTCTGGTACGACCAGCCGGACCAGGAATGGGTGCTGGTGCTGCAGGGAAGCGCCCGCCTTCAGTTCGCCGATGAGGCGATGCCGCGCCAGCTCAGCCGCGGCGACAGCCTGATGATCGAGGCCCATCGGCGCCACCGCGTTCTGGCTAGTGACCCCGCGCCGGGGACTGTGTGGCTGGCCCTGTACTGGACGAAGGCGATTGCTGGCTGAGGGTGCGGACGAGCCAGTAGGCCCCCGCCAACGACAGCACCGCCACCCCCAGACCGACCAGCAGCAGGGGTTTGTTTTCGGCGCCGGGGGGCAGCACGATCACCTTCCGGGCCACGGCTGTCATGGCGGTGAGCAACACCAGTTCGATCTGCACCACGTGCCGCCGCAGATAGGAGGTGATGTTCTGAAGCACCTCCACCGCAATCAGCAGATTGAGCAGATCCCCCAGCACCTTGATCAGCTGGCCAGCCAGCCAGGGGGTGCCGGGGTCGGCCACGCTCCAGAGCACCGTTCCCAGCAGCTGCACGGTGGCGGCAGCCATCACCAGCAACAGGGCCAGGCCCAGCAACTTGGCCAGTTGCTGCTCGCCGCGGTCCACCCACCGCAGGTAGTTGACATCGTCAAACAGGCGTGCCAGCCGACCGCGCCTGGGCGACCGACTGCCGCTGGTGTCAGCGCTCATGAAGCTCCCCGGATCATGCGGATGCTGGTCGGCGACCAGCATCCGCGGAAGCTTATTTGTCCCAGGGGGAGTACTGGGGCTTCGCCTCGGTGCTGCTGGGTGGATTCACCAGCTGGGTGCTGCAGGTGATCGCGCCGTCGGGGGCGGTGACACAGTCCTTGGGCACCACCTTGGTTTCGGGACCCACACTGCTGCCGGGCCCGAGGATGAATTGCTGCACCTGGGCCAGATGCCCCTGGGCCAGGCCCGGCGGTGGGCCCACCAGGGCCGCGCCGATCAGCCCGAGCACGGCCGCCAACGGGGCTGGAGCAGGCGGGTGGCCAGGGGCCACGGGGGAGGGTCGGGGGGGCATCAGCGCGGCCGGCAATGGTCGTCACTCTGCCTGGATATTGGCCGAGGGGACAGGCACCGCGGCTGGATCAGTGCTCCTGGCGGATCTCCCGCAGCAGCAGATCGAGCTGAGCCAGGGGGTCATCCCCGGGGCCGGCGGGCTCGCGGACATCGCCTGGATCCTCGCTCCGCCAGCGATCCTCGATGGCGCAGAGCTGGGCGGCCAGGCCGCCGGGGCCCTGGCTGGCGTAGGTGGCCGCCAGCGCATCCAGCAGCACCGCCAACCGGATCGAGCTGGCCTGGAGGGCGCGGCGCAGATCCGACTGGCTGCGGCCGGCATGGCGCAGCCAGTCCTTGATGAAGGCCTGCAGCTCATCCCGTTGGGCGCTGGTGAGGGTGGCCATCGCGGTCAGCGACCCAGGGGAAACCAGCGATCCAGTCTGCGCTGGGCGCGCCTCCGAATCCCGTCACTGCGATGGCGTCCGCAGAGGGTGAGCAGGGTGGTGAGGGCCACCAGGTCATCGGAAAACCCGGCGGCTGGAAGGAAGTCAGGCACCAGATCCAGGGGCACCAGCAGATAGGTGAGCGCCGCCAGCACGGTGAGCTTCACCCGCACCTGCGTGTCGCCATCCAGCAGCAGCTCCAGGCATTCCAGGGCCGGGCGCGCCACCAGCTGACCGGCCCGGCGCAGCAGGCGCCACAGCAGCGCCTCATCCACCACGGTGCTGCCGAGCACCTGGGCATTGACAACCTGGGACATGGGGTGGGGGCGCCGCGGAGGCCAGGGCGATTCTGGGCCCCATCGGCACTTAGCCGGCCACGTCCGCCAGACCGTGGTCAATGCCGCACTTGCGCAGCTTGCGCAGGGCCCGCTGCACCACCTGGCGGCAATACTCGCGACTGCACTGCAGCTGGCGGGCCACCTCGGCCAGGGTGCGCCACTCGTTGCTGCCATCCAGCCCGAAGCGCAGCATCACCACGGTGCGCTCCTTGGGGGTCAGGCTGGCCTTGTCCAGCAGGGTCCACACGGCAGCGCTGCGCTCGGCCAGTTCCGCCCGCTCCAGCGGCGGCAGTTCGGTGCTGGGCAACACGTCCACCAGCTCGGAGGGGTCGGATTTCGACTTCACCACCCCCTGCAGGCTCACGGTGACGCTGCGCAGCTCGCAGCCCAGCAGGTCTTCCACCTCCTCCAGGGGCAGGGCCAGCAGCTGGGCCAGCTGCTTCGGGCCGGGCTGCACGCCATGGATCTGGAGATAGCGGGCCTTGGCCGCCCGCAGCCGGGTGAGCTTCTCGTTCACATTCACCGGAATGCGGATCGTGCGGCTCTGGGTGGAGAGGGCACGGTTGAGGCCCTGGCGAATCCACCAGTAGGCATAGGTGCTGAAGCGATGACCGCGGGTGGGGTCATACTTCTCGACGGCCCGGGTGAGACCCAGGGTGCCCTCCTGGATGAGGTCCAGCAGATCCAGGCCCTTGTTCTGATAGCGCTTGGCCAGGTTCACCACC
This sequence comes from Cyanobacteriota bacterium, assembly GCA_046081805.1. Lineage (GTDB taxonomy): Bacteria > Cyanobacteriota > Cyanobacteriia > PCC-6307 > Cyanobiaceae > UBA5018. The sequence goes on along the minus strand of JBJTWP010000294.1, from coordinate 6,604 downwards.
AGGCGCAGGTTGGCGGTGATCATCTGGGCCTTGGCCCGCTCCCCCAGGCGCAGGGTGCGGCGCTCCAGATCGTTGTAGGCACAGGCGGGGCCCAGGCCACCGGCGGCGCGGCAGCGCTCCTGCAGGGCAGCCATGGCCTGCACCTTGCGGCCCAGGGTGAGCTCCTGTTCCGGGGTGAGCAGCTGATGGCGACCGATTTCACCGAGATAGGCACTCAATGAACTCGCCATGACGGCCCCTTCGCACTCATTTGACCCTACGGAGGATTCAGCACAACCCCCCAAGTCACAGAAAAGCTTCCAACTTTCACGTCCACTTCCCAATTGCAGATCCCCTTTCGATTGGCACCGTGGCGGCCGGGGGTTGGCACGCCCCAACCAACCAACCAACCCCGCCGGCCGAACGCCTGCAAGGGGCCGCGCTCGCTACGGTTGCGGCCCAACAACGCCTGCCAGCCCTGCCGCAATGAGCCTGCTCGCCGCCTTTCCCCCCGAGCTGCTGCCCCGCGCCGGGGTGGCCTATGTGCACTACCTCAGCTTCATGCTCTGCTTCGGGGCGCTGGTGCTGGAGCGCCGGCTGATCAAGCCCAACCCGAACAGGGCCGATGCCACCTTGATGGTGATCACCGACATCGTCTACGGCCTGGCGGCCCTCGCCCTGCTGGTGAGCGGCATCCTGCGGGTGCTGTACTTCGGCCAGGGCAGCGACTTCTACACCGAGAATCCGCTGTTCTGGTGGAAGGTGGGGGTGTATCTGTCGGTGGGTGGCCTCTCCCTCTATCCGACGATCACCTACATCCTCTGGGCCATCCCGCTGCGCAAGGGTGAACTGCCCCAGGTGAGCGAGGGCCTGGCCAACCGCCTGGCCTGGATCTTGAACATCGAACTGGCGGGCTTCGCCCTGATCCCGCTGCTGGCCACCCTGATGGCCCGCGGCGTGGGCCTGCCGGCGACGTGAGTCCGCTGGCCAGCCTACCGGGCCTGGCCCCGGCCCTGCTGCTGGCCCTGGCGCTGGGGGCTGGCCCCCAGCCCTGTCCGTTGATCCTGGGCAGCAGCGCCGTGCCCCCCAGCGGCCAGCCAGAACCGGCGCCAGCGGAGCCCGATCCCGCCGGCCTCGACTACCGCCACCGGCTGCGGGCCACCCGCTTCGGCTGGCCCCGCCGCGACCACTGGTGCGTGTGGGTCGAGCCCGGCGCCGACGACGGCCCTTCAGCCCGCTGGGATCAGGCCTGGCGCCAGGCCGTGGAGGCGGCCCTGGCCAGCTGGAGCGCCGTGCTGCCGATCAGCCGGGTGAGCCGGCCCGAGCAGGCCCAGGTGCTGGTGTGGCGGCGCCGGCCGCCGATCCGCCATGGCCGGGCCAGCCATGGCCGCGCCGAGCTGGAGCTGCTGCTGGTGCACCGCGCCGGGCCCGCCGTCCCCGGCGGCGACAGCGAGCGCCTGGAGCCACGCGTCACGGTGATGATCAGCCCGGGCCAGCGGCTTGAGGCGATCGAGGCCACCGCCCTGCATGAGCTCGGCCATGCCTTCGGGCTGTGGGGCCACAGCGACAATCCCGCCGATGCCATGGCGGCCACCCCGGGACCGCAACCGATCCGCGGCCTCAGCCAGCGCGACCGGGCCACCGTGCTCTGGCTGCAGCAGCAGCCGGGCTTGCGCTGAGCAGAAGCGCCGTCAGGAACACCAGCAGCTGCACAATCACGACGCTGGGACCGGATGGCAGGTTGAGCAGACCGGAGGCCAACAGCCCCAGCACGCCACAGCCGGCGCCGAGCCCGCAGGCGCCTGCCATGTAGCTGGCGAAGTTCGGCGCCAGCAGGCGCGCCGCACAGGCTGGGATCACCACAAAGGCGCTGATCAGCAGCACCCCCACCGCCTTGATCGAGAGGGCCACCACCACCGCCAGCACCACCACGAACGCCAGGCGCTGCCAGGCCACTGCCACCCCCTGGCTCACCGCCAGGCCGGCATCGAGGCTCACCAGGATCTGGCTGCGGCGGGTGAGCAGCAGATAGGCCAGCACCAGCAGCACCATCACCCCCTGCAGGATCACATCACGCCAGCTCACCCCGAGGATGTCGCCGAAGAGCAGCTGCTCCAGACTGCCGGCCCGCGAGCTCACCAGGCGCAACACCACGATGGCGATCGCCAGCGACGACGAGTAGATGATGTTGAGCAGGGCGTCGCTGGGCAGGCGGCTGCGCTCCACCAGCTGACCCACCAGCAGGGCGAACAGCACCGCGAAGGGAATCAGCACCAGGGTGGGCTCCACCCCCAGCAGCACCCCGAGGCTGATGCCCAGCAGGGCGGAGTGGCCCAGGGCATCGCTGAAGAAGGAGAGCTGGCGCAGCACCGCCACGCTGCCCAGCAGGCCGCCGAGGCCGCCGCTGAACAGGCCCGCCAGCAGCGCCCGCTGCATGAACGGGACCTGCAGCAACGCCAGCCACTCAGGCGTGGGCTGGGTTGCCATGGGGGCCAGCGGCGCTGTGGTGGTGGTGATAGGGCACGAAGGCACGGCCGTAGAGCCGCTCCAGCTGGGCCGGGCTGAGGGCGTGCTCGGGGCTGCCGACGCAGCGCAGGCTGCGGTTGAGGCACAGCACCCGATCGCAGGTGCGGCGCACCATGTCCAGGTCGTGGGAGATCTGCAGCACCGCCCAGCCCTCGCTGCGGCGCAGATCGAACAGCAGGCCCTGGAACTGCTCGGCCGCCTGGGGATCCAGGCCGGCCTGGGCCTCATCGAGCACCAGCAACCGCCGCGGCCGCACCACACAGAAGGCGAGCTGCACCCGTTTCCACTGGCCGGTGGACAGCTCACTGATCAGCCGCTGGGCCAGGGGGGTACAGCCACTGCGGGCCAGGGCGAGGTCCACGGCCCCCTGGCGGGCCCTGCGGCCGCGCCAGGGGGCCGCAGGCCGCTGGGCTCCCAACCCAGGCCCACGAACTCGGCCACGCTGAGCGGGAAACGGCCATGCACGCTCAACTGCTGGGGCAGATAGGCCACCTGGGCCCGCACCGCCGCCGGCAGCCGTCCGCCGCGACTGAGGGGCGCCCCCAGCAGCCGCACCTCGCCGGCCTGGCGGGGCAGGATGCCGAGCAGGGCCTGCACCAGGGTGCTCTTGCCGGCGCCGTTGGGGCCCACCAGGGCGGTGTCGGTTTCAGCGGCCAGGCTGAAGCTCACGTTCTCCACGGCCGGCTCGGACGGCCGACGGCCGGCATCACCGCCGGGCCGGCCCACCGTCAGCCCGCTGACTTCGAGAACCGTTTTCAGCATCAGCCCACGCTAACGGCCGGTGGTGCGGCCAGCCATCACCGCCGCCGGGCCTCCACCTCCCCCCTCTCTCACTCCCGGCGGGGGGCGCCGCGGCGCGCCGCCAGCACCCGCTGCACCTCGCGCCAGCCCACGCCGTGGTGGGCCAGGGCCACCTGCAGGTGAAACACGAGGTCGGCCGCCTCGCCGGCGATCTGCTCGGCCTGGCCGTCCTTGCAGGCCATCACGAACTCGGCGCTCTCCTCGCCGATCTTCTTGAGGATGCGGTTGTCGCCGCCCTCCAGCAGCTTGTTGGTGTAGCTGCCGGGCTCGGGTCGGTCGCGGCGCCCCTCGATCACCCGCATCAGCTCGGTGCAGACATCGGCGGGCGGCGGCAGGGCCGCAGGCCCACCGGCCGTGGGGGTGGCCTGGTTGTCGTAGAAGCAGCTGCGGGCGCCGGTGTGGCAGGCCACCTCGCCCCGCTGCTCCACCGTGAGCAACAGCACGTCGGCGTCGCAGTCGTAGCGCAGGCCCCGCAGCGTCTGGATGTGGCCGCTGGTGGTGCCCTTGTGCCAGAGCTCCTGGCGCGAGCGGCTCCAGTAGTGCACCTCTCCCGTGGCGAGGCTGCGTTCGATCGCCTCGCGGTTCATCCAGGCCACCATCAGCACGGCGCCATCGAGCCAGTCCTGGGCCACGGCGGGAATCAGGCCGGCCTCGTTGAAGCGCAGCGTGTCGCTCAGCGCCCCCGCCACCAGGCGGGAATCGGGCTGAAATGATGCTGACAAGACCGCTCCGGCGCCGCTGCCCCGATCCTCCCCCATGAGCGCTGGCTACACCTGCAGCAAGCAGTTCAGCGGCTACCCCTGCACCCACCGCCAATGGCGCCACGCCGGCCACTGCCGCTACGTGCACGGCTACAGCCGCAGCTTCACCTGCTGGTTCCGGGCCACGGCCCTCGATGCCAATGGCTTCGTGGTGGATTTCTCCAGCCTCAGGGAGCTGGAGGCGCGCCTGAGCCACCAGTTCGACCACACCTTCCTGGCCAACGCCGACGACCCGCTGCTGCCCACCTGGCGCCAGCTGCACGCGCAGGGCGCCCTCGACCTGCGGGTGATGGACAACGTGGGCATGGAGGCCAGCGCCCGGCTGGTGTGGGACTGGGCCAACGCGCTGCTGCTGGACCGCGACGGCGGCCGGGCCTGCTGCTGGAAGGTGGAGGCCCGCGAAAACGAGAAGAACGCGGCGTTCTACGAGGCGCTGCCGGATTGGTTTGGGCCCTGCCCTCCGAGCTGACGCTCAGGCCGACTGGCTGCCGCCACAGTCCTGCCAGGAGCTCAACAGCTGGGCCAGCTCCGCCTTCATCGCCACCAACTCCGCCAGGCGTTGGTCGATCGATTCGATGCGGGTGTGGATGCTGCGTTTGAGGGCCCGGCAATGGCAGTACCCGGCTCGACGCCCCTCCAGGATGCGCTTTAGTTCAGGCAGGGGCACATCCATGGCCCGCAGCGCCCGGATCAGGCCAAGCTCAGCCACCACGGCGGGATCGAACAACCGGTAGCCCCCCGGAGATCGGGCAACGGTGCTGATCAGGCCTTCATCGCAGTAGAAGCGCACGGTCTTCACCGGCAAGCCGGCGGCCAGAGCCACCTGGCCGATCCGCAGGGCCGGTGCCTCCAGGGCTGATGCAGCCACGCGACAACCCTCCAGAGACCGAACTCCACCACCAAATCTAGGCAGGCAGCCCGGCTTGGGATCCGACATCAACACTCCAGTACCCGTGACCGACTAGAGACTTGCGCTACCCTGGGACAACCGTCGCGAGCTCAGCCGTCATGCCCCGAGGCCCGCACCGTCGACGGGGCAGCCGTGCCGGCCCTGCGCCAACCCCAGCCAGGCCAACGGTTCAGCGTCCAGCCACCCCTGAGCCCACACCATGAGCAGCTGCGCTGACCATCCCAAGTTGGTGGCCTTCGGGATCGCTCCCCTGGGGATCATCTCGATCGGGGTGGTGCCGATGGGGGTGGTGAGCATCGGCGTGGTGCCGATGGGCGTGCTCAGCCTCGGGGTGGTGGGCATGGGCGTGGTGAATGCCTGCGTGGTGGGCATGGGCGTGGCGGTGGCCGGCCTCCATGCCATGGGCATCTGGTCATTCAGTCCAGGCAAGAGCCACCACCACAGCAACGCAGCTCCGCAGGGGCAGCTTCTGGCCTACCCCAGCAAGCAGGTGGCCCTTCAGAAGGCGCGGCAGCTGGGCTGCGAGGGCGTCCACGCCATGGGCGACCTCTGGATGCCGTGTTCTGAGCATTCAAGCCAACCGTCCACACACCAACGCTGAGATCATGAACCCCATGCGCCTTCACAACCTGGCCCTGCTGGTGGCTCTGCTGGCCTTCAACCCCGCCGCCCTGACCTGCGGCGGCGGCGGCTCAGGCAGCTACCGCAAACCACCCCGGCCCGGCCAGCTTCATCAGCACAGCGCAGCACCACCGTCGACCCAGCAAGGAGCCACGGCACCCCAGGGCGCTCCCCAATAGGAGCGCCTGGAGAAATGCCGATCGCCTGCTGCACAGGCGGGCTGGCGATCAGAAGCGGAAGGTGGTTTTCACCAGCCCACCCAGCTGACTGAAGGTCTGGCCGTTCGGGGTGTTATTTCCCAGGGGCCTGCTCAGGTAGATGAGGGCTGGTGTGACGCTGATCTGATCGGTGACCTGATACTTGTACCACCATTCCCAGACATAATTGCCGTCGTTTGGATTGCCACCTCCGGTGAGCGCGGTGGCGAAGACCGGCTGGGCGACGGCAAAGCCGAATTCGTTGCCTTTCCGGAACACGTCGGTCCACTGCAGGCCCACCATCCACGACTGGCTGGTGCTGAGGCTGCCCAGGGGCTGGGGCGTGCTGTAGGTGGTGCTGTTGATGCCCCAGCCCAGGCTGACGGACGGCAGCCAGCCACTGCGGAGCGGTTGCCAGTAAGCGCTCAGGCCCCAGGCATTGGTTGCAGCATCGATGTTGTGATCGATGGCGCTGTGGGTGAACGGGGTGGTTCCCGGAACGAACTGGGTCTCCGGTTGCACATAGGACCAGATGGCTGCCAGGCCCCATTGCTCCTGTTGATAGCCGAGCTGCACGGTGCCGGTCGCACCGGAATTCCGGTTGCCCAGTCCACCACCACCGTCCTCTGCCGAAACACTGGGATTGCCGCTGTTGCCATTGGAGGCCACGTAGTTGGCACTCAGGCTGAAGCCGTTGCTCTGCCACCAGAGGCCGGCACCAGCTCCAAGATTCTTGCTGTAGGCCGCCGGCGCACCATTCACTGTCATCACGTTCAGAACGGTGTCAGCCGGGTACACGCTGGGCCACA
>JBJTWP010000293.1:0-10238 GCA_046081805.1 Cyanobacteriota bacterium | reverse complement strand
GGCCGCCTCCACGATGTCGCCGCGGATGTCGGCGATCTCGGCGGCGCGCTGCTCCTGGGCGATCACCAGCAGCTTGGCCATCAGCAGGGCCATCGCCTTCTCCTTGTTCTGGAGCTGGGAGCGCTCCTGGGTGCAGCGCACAAACAGGCCGGTGGGAATGTGCAGGATGCGCACGGCCGTCTCCACCTTGTTGACGTTCTGGCCGCCGGCGCCGCCCGAGCGGGAGGTGGTGATCTCCAGGTCCTTCTCGGGGATGTCGAGCTTCACCTCCTCCTCGATCTTGGGCATCACCTCCACGCCGGCAAAGCTGGTCTGGCGCTTGTCGTTGGCGTTGAACGGCGAGATGCGCACCAGCCGGTGGGTGCCCTTCTCGTTGCGCAGGTAGCCGTAGGCGTAGCGGCCCTCGATCTCGATCGTGCAGCTCTTGATGCCCGCCTCCTCGCCCTCGCTGAGCTCGTCCACGCTCACCCTCATGCCGTGGTCTTCGGCCCAGCGGGTGTACATGCGCATCAGCATCAGGGCCCAGTCCTGGGCATCGGTGCCGCCGGCGCCGGCATTGATCGAGATCACCGCTCCCTCCTTGTCGTAGGGGCCGGAGAGCAGGCGCTCCAGCTCCCAGCGGTCGAGGTCGCCCTTGAGCGTCCGCAGGCCCGCGTGGGCCTCCTCCAGCAGGTCGCTGTCGGGCTCCAGCTCGTAGAGCTCCAGCGTGGCCTCGGCGTCGGCCACGGCGCCGTGCCAGCGGGCCAGCTGCTCCAGCTGACCCTTCACCTCATCGAGCTGGCGCATCTTGGCCCGGGCGGCCTGCTGGTCGTCCCAGAAGTCAGCCTGGGAGGCCAGCTGCTCCAGGTCCCGCTGCCGCGCGTTCAGGGCAGCTTCGTCAAAGGCAGTCCTGGGCCTGGCCCAGGCGGTCGGTGAGCTCGGAGAGGTCGCGCTTGAAGTCGGTGAGGTCGAGGGGCGCGGTGGCGGCTAGTGAGCTGCCGGCGGTGGCGGTCACGGCGTTCAGCCCATGAACTGCCTCGACCGTATCGCAGGCAGCCTGCCGACCTGCGCTGCCTAGGATCCAGCCAACTCCGAGGCCCCGCATGGCGGCGAAGGTTGAGATCTACACCTGGCGCTTCTGCCCGTTCTGCATCAGGGCCAAGGCGCTGCTTGACCGCAAGGGTGTGGCCTACACCGAATACGCCATCGATGGCGACCAGCAGGCCCGCGCCGCCATGGGCGAGCGGGCCGATGGGCGCAGCAGCGTGCCCCAGATCTTCATCAACGGCCAGCACGTCGGCGGCTGCGACGACTTGCATGCCCTCGAGCGCAGCGGCCAGCTCGACGCCCTCCTGGCGGCCTGAGCGGTGAGCACGGTTGTGGCGGGTGCCCCAGCGCCGGAGCGCGCCCAGCTGTTTGTGATCGATCCGATCACCCGGCTCAACCCCGCCAAAGATTCCAGCGTGGCACTGATGCAGGCCGCCCAGCGGGCCGGGCTGCCGGTGTGGGTGGCCACCCCCGCCGACATCAGCGCCGCCGAGCGGCCCGCAGCGGTGGCGGGCCGCGGGCATGGCGCCTGGGTACGGACCCAGCCCGTCACGCTGGCGCCGATGGCCGCGGAGAACGGTCTGTGGCGGGTGCCCGATCCCTGGTACAGCCTGGGCGAGCCCCAGCGCCTCCCCCTGGAGGCCTTCGCCCACGTGTGGATGCGCAAGGATCCACCGGTGGATGAGGCCTACCTCTACGCCACCCACCTGCTGGAGCTGGCCGAACGCCAGCGCGATCCCCACCAGGGCGTGCGGGTGATCAACCGGCCGGCGGCGCTGCGGGCCTGGAACGAGAAACTCAGCGCCCTGCGCTGGAGCCATCTGATGGCACCCACCCTGGTGAGCGGTCGCATCGACCAGCTGGCGGCCTTCACCGCCGAGCTGGGGGAGGTGGTGCTCAAGCCCCTCGGCGGTCGCGCCGGCCAGGGGGTGGTGTTCGCCTCAGCGGCCACCCCAGGCCTGCGGGCCCTGCTGGAGCTGGTGACGGCCATGGAAACCCTGCCGGTGATGGCGCAGGCCTTCCTGCCGGGGGTGGCCGCCGGGGACAAGCGCATCCTGCTGGTGAACGGCGAACCCCTGGGGGCCGTGAACCGCGTGCCCAGCGGCGGCGAGTTCCGCAGCAACCTGGCGGTGGGGGGATCCCCCGAGGCGGCAGGCCTGAGTGAGGCCGAGTTGCGCATCTGTGCTGAGCTGGCCCCGGCCCTGCGGGCCGAGGGGCTGTTCTTCGTGGGCATCGATGTGATTGACGGCCGCCTCAGCGAGATCAACGTCACCAGTCCCACCGGCGTGCGCGAGGTGGAACGGCTCGGGGGCATCCCCCTGGCGGATCAGACCATCGAGCGACTGCTGGCATCCCACTGATCGGAGACCAGCCAGTGCTCCAGGGGGGCCGGTGCCCCCAGGGCGAACCCCTGGAACAGTCCCACCCCGAGCGTGCTCAGCCGCTCCAGCAGCGCCCAATCTTCGATGCCCTCCGCCACCAGCTCCAGGCCCAGCCGCGGCGCCAGGTCGGCAATCAGCGTGACGATGTGAGCGGCATCGCCGCTGGTGGGCAGCGCCTGGGTGAAGGCCTTATCGATCTTCACCACCTCCGGATGCAGGCTGCTGAGCAACCCCAGGGAGGAATAGCCGGTGCCGAAGTCATCCAGGGCAAGCCTCAGACCGGCTCCCCGCAACCGTGCCAGGTTGCTCTGCACGCAGGCCAGGGGCTCCAGGATCGAGTGTTCGGTGAACTCCAGCACCAGTTGGCTGGGCCTGAGGCCGCAGGCCTCGAGCTCCCTGAGCAGCAGTCCGGCCAGATCCGGTGCCAGCAACTGGCTGGGAGCCAGGTTGAGATAGAGCTGCAGCTGGGGGTGGCGTTGCTGCAGGCGGCTGAATCCAGCCAGGGAGAGCCGGATCAGTTCCCTGCCCAGGATGTGCGTCTGGCGGTGATGTTCGGCCAGCTCAAGAAACTCCTGGGGCGGGACCATGCCACGCTCGGCGTGGGGCCAGGGGGACAGGGCCTCAAATCCGATGGTCTCGCCGGCGCTGGTGCAGATGGGTTGAAAGTGCATCTGCAGGCTCTGCTCACGGATGGCCTGAAGCAGCTCTGTGAACAGCTGGTAACTGCTGAGCTGGGGGATCTCGATGATGTCTTCCGGGCCGATGATCCGACCGTTGCGGCTGCGCTTGGCCTGAAACATGGCCTGATCCGAGCGTTGGATCAGGGCTCCCACCTGGCGCTCATCCGGGTCCACCAGGGTGATCCCGATGCTGAGACTCACTGCGATTGTCAGATCGTCAATCTGCAGGGGTTCCTTGAGGCAGGCGGCCATGGCCTCGGCACGCCGCCGGGCCTCCTGGCTGAGTCCAGGGGCGGAGCAATCGGTTGCCTGACTGAGATCCAGGATCACGGCCAGTTCATCGCCGCCGTTGCGGGCCATGAAGTCGGTGCTGTGCAGCCTGCTGCGCAGTCGCTGACACACGCTGACCAGCACTGCGTCACCGATGCCGTGGCCATAGGTGTCATTGATGAGCTTGAATCTGTCAATGTCGATGAACAACAGAGCCCAGGGGCCCTGCCGGTCAGGGCCCCTGGCCTGCCTTGGCGGTGAGCTGTTCGACGAAGTAGCGGCGATTGGGCAGCTGGGTGAGTGAATCGAACAGCGCCAGATTGCTGGCCCGGTTCAGGAACTGCTCGAACCGTTGACTCACCTGCTCCAGCTGGCTGGAGCCCGCACCCCCCTCGGGCGCGGAGGCGAGCCGCCCCAGGATCGCCCGGGGCTCGCTGCTCACCTCGCCGCGGCCCAGCGGCTGCTTCATCAGCTGATCCAGCTGCCGGCTGGCGCATCGGATGCGCGTGTTGGCCTGGCGTTCCACCAGCCGTCGGCGCCGCAGCTGATGCCGCCGCTCCAGCATCAGCAGCCCCCGCAGGCCCGTGGCAACGCCCGCCACCCCCAGCAGCAGGGGGATGTCATCGAGGATCGAGCGTGCCAGCAGACCCAGCAGAGGCACCTGGCGCAGGGCGAGCACCTCCTCCGCCAAGCCGTGGATGGCAGGCTGAATCGCGATCGCGGCTGGGCTGCCCGGGGAGGTAAAGACCAGATCCCGCTGCAGGATCACCATGCGATGGCGGATCCGGGCCGCGTAGTCGGGTTTACCAGCGGATCGAACATGGCGATCGTGCCGGCGGCCGGGGCGCTGGCGTCGTTGTTGCTGATCTGTGTAGGCGTCATCCCAGTGGCCCCAGTCCTTGGCGGCGCGCTTGCTCACCGCCAGGGCCGCTTCCATCATCGCCACGGTCTCATCGCGCGACTGGGCGATCTGGGCGTTGATCCCCTCGGTGCGGCGCTTCAGTTGCACCGCCAGCAGTGGACTGAGCAGCAGCAGACCGATCAGCAGCCCCTGGCGGAGACGGGCTGACGGCCGGCCCAGCCGCTGTTCCTGCTTCAGCCAGGAGCGCAGACAGCGGGGAAGGAGGGCCCGGGCGGCAGGCAGGGCTCGCCCCCCAGACAGGTTCAAGATCGCATCCCGAGGGTCAATACTTTTACAGCAAGGAGGCTGATCCAAGGAGGCTGATCCATAGGAGCAGCGTTCGCCCGCTGGCCTTGCGCTAATCGAGACAAGTTGTTCGCGGCCCGTTCGTTCGCGGCCCGTTCGTTTGCGGCGCCAGGCTCAACTGCTGCTGCAGCACGCCCAGCTTGAGCGCCACCTCCTGCAGTTCCCGTTCGGGTTCAGAGCCCTGCACCAGGCCCGCCCCGGCGGTGAGTTCCAGCCGTCGTCCCTGCAGGCGGCCACTGCGGATCGCCACCCGCAGTTCCGTGTCTCCCTCGCTGTCGACCCAGCCGATCGGCGCGGCATAGCAGCCCCGCTCAAACGGCTCCAGGCAGCGCAGGGCCGCCATCGCGTCCCGCCGGGGCAGCCCTGCCACCGCGGGGGTGGGGTGCAGGGCGGCGGCGATCGTCAGGGGAGCCTGGCCCCCCAGGGCCGCCGTGATCGGGGTGTGCAGATGCACCAGCTGCCCGTGGCGGGCCAGCCGGGGATGGCGCGGCCGTCGGGCCCGCAGGCCCTCGGCCCTGAGCACGGCACTGATCGCCTCCACCACCAGCTCGTGCTCCCGCCGATCCTTCTCGGAACGGGTGAGCTGGGCGGCAGCCGCTCCGATCGGCGCGGTGCCGGCCAGGGCGTCGCTGCGCAGCTGGCCCTGGCGCACGACCAGCAGGCGTTCGGGGGAGGCCCCCAGCAGGGCCGGCGCCTCCCCCCGCTGCCAGAGGAAGCGGCAACTCCCCGGCTGGCGCTGGCGCAGCTGCGCCAGCAGCCGCACCGGGTCGAGTGGCCGGTCGAGCAGCAACTGCTGGCGCACCGCCAGCACGAGCTTGCGCAGGCTGCCGCCCTCCACCAGCTCCAGTCCCCGCTCCACCACGGAGCGGTAGCCCTCCTGCCAGCTGGAGCGCTGGATGATCACCGGGCCTGGGCCGGCGGTCACCAGGGCCTCCGGCTCCACCGGCAGGGCGATCAGTCGCTGCGCCTCCTCCCACAGTTCTTCGGCGAGGGCCCGGGCGGTCACCTCACCGCCGAGGCTGCGTTGCAGCCGCAGCCAGCAGTGGCGGCCCTGGCGGCTCAGTTGCCAGCGCGGCAGCACGGCCTGCACCCCGGCCACCCCCTCCCCTTCCTGCAGCGGGCTGTCGAAGAAGGCGAAGGCCAGCAGCACCCGCGGCCGTGCCAGGGGCGGGCAGCTCTGGCTCGAGGCCAGGCGGCTGAGGCTCACGGCGCTGAAGCGCTGGGACAGCTCGAAGCGGCGCGGACCGCTCAGCTCCAGGCTGTTGGTGCGACCACTGGCGGCGATGCAGAGCCCCGGTGCGCCGTCCCAGAGGAACCGAAAGCGCTCCCCGTCGCCCAGGTGCGGCAGCAGGGTCAGGGGATCGCGGGCCGGCAGCGACAGGGCCAGGCTCAGCACCCCTTCGCTATCCAGCTGTCCGGCTGCCGCATGGGCTGCCGCCAGCAGCTCGTTGAAGCTGGCTGGAGCGAAGTGGGACGTGGTGACGCTGGAAGGGGCTGGGCTGGAAGGGGATGCGGCAGGGGCCTGCACCGGGGATCGGCCGAAGCGGCTGCTCAAATGTATGGGCACTGTCCCGTCGCCTGTTGCCGGTGCCCGCGTCCAAGCCCCAGGTCGTCGCAAGCCTTCACGACGCTGCGGCGCCGCGTCGACGCCTCTGGAGGGCCGCGATCAAGTGGCCCATGTATTCGGTGGCCGTGATGCCCGTGCTGCTGGCGGCGGGTTGGCGCTTCGGGGCGGGCGAGGCGCTACGCCTGGATCAGCTGCTGGCCTTCCTGCTGGCGGCGGTGCTGCTGCTGGCCTGGGAAAACCTCGCCAACGACGTGTTCGACGCCGACACCGGCGTCGACACCCACGGCAAACCCCACTCGCTGGTGAACCTCACCGGCCGACGCGACCGGGTGGCGGCCCTGGCCAACGCCTGCCTCCTGGCCGGTCTGCTGCTGATGGCGCTGGTGGCCTGGCGCAGCAGCCCGGCCGTGCTGCCGCTGGTGCTGGCCTGCTGCGGGCTCGGTTACATCTACCAGGGTCCGCCCTTTCGTCTGGGCTACCGGGGGCTGGGGGAACCGCTGTGCTGGCTGGCCTTCGGTCCCCTGGCCACGGCGGCCGGCCTGCTGGCCCTCAGTCCCGGCGCGGCGGCCAGCGCCGGGGGCGCCGCCGTGCCCTGGCGCCAGGCCCTGGAGCTTGGCAGTGGCCCCGCCCTGGCCACCACGCTGGTGCTGTTCTGCTCCCACTTTCATCAGGTGCGCGACGATGCCGCCCACGGCAAGCGCTCGCCGGTGGTGACGCTCGGCACCCGCCGGGCGGCAGCCCTGGTGCCCTGGTTCGTGGCCCTCAGCCTGGCCCTGCAATGGGGGCCGGTGCTGGTGGCCCACTGGCCCCTGGGGGCCCTGCTGGGTGCCATCGGCCTGCCGCCGGCCCGGGCGTTGATCACCCTCCTGCGGGATCACCACCACGAGCCGGAGCGCATCGCCGGCAGCAAGTTCCTGGCCCTCCGCTTCCAGGGCCTCAATGGCCTGGGCCTGGCGGCCGGGCTGGCGCTGGGCCGCTGGTTCTGACATGGCCCGGCTGCGGCTGCGCTGGCGACCCTTCGCACTGGCCCTGCCCCAGCCCCTGCGCACCGCCCGCGGCCTGCTGCGCCACAAGCGTGGCTGGCTGCTGCGGCTCGAGGATCCCAGCGGTCGCCTGGGCTGGGGTGAGGCGGCACCGCTGGAGCCCGACGGGCCGGGCTCGTGGCTGGCCAGCGGCGCTGCCCTGGCGGGGCTCGATCGGGAGCCCGGGCGCGAGCAGCTGGAGCGGTGGCTGGCCCGCCCCGGCTGCCCGCCCTGCCTGGCCTTTGCCCTGGGGGCTGGCCTGGCGGAACTCGATGGACTGATGGCTGCGGGGGGCTGGCGGCCGGCTCCCCCCTCAGCCCTGCTGTTGCCGGCCGGGGACCAGATGCCCGCGGCGCTGGATCAGCTGCTGAGCCGCTGGCGGACGGCTGAGTTGGGCCAGGGCCCCCTCTGGGTGAAGTGGAAGGTGGCGACCGTGGCGGATCCCCTGGAGCGCCTGCTGCTGGATCAGCTGCTGCGGCGCCTGCCTGCCACTGCCCAGTTGCGGCTCGACGCCAACGGCGGCTGGGATCGCCGCACCGCCTTCGCCTGGGCTGAGCGGCTGCGGCAGGAGCCCCGGCTGCAGTGGCTGGAGCAGCCCCTCGATCCCTCGGATCAGGAGGGCCTGGCGCGACTGGCGGAGCTGCTGCCGGTGGCGCTGGATGAATCGCTGCGGTGGAACCCTGCCCTGCGGGCCAGCTGGCCGGGCTGGCAGGTGCGGCGTCCCAGTCAGGAGGGTGATCCCAGACCCCTGCTGGCGGAGCTGCAGGCGGGCCGCCCCCACCTGATGCTGAGCACGGCCTTTGAAACCGGCATCGGCCGCCGCTGGCTGGAGCACCTGGCCGCCCTGCAGGCCCTCGGCCCCACCCCCACTGCTCCGGGCCTGGCACCCGACTGGCGACCTGAAGGCCCCCTCTGTGACGGCGATCCCGAGCAGGTGTGGGCCAGCGCCCGCCCCCAGAGACCCTCACCCTGAGGGCGGCTCCGGGTCGGCCGCGCTGTGCCAGCTGCTCTGTGCCACAGTCACTTGTCTGCAGTCCAAACGGATGCAGCATCGTCAAATCGTTTGTTTTCGGGAGTGATGGATGGCTCGCCTGCGCGAGGGCGATGTGGTGATCTGGTCCGCTGAGATTCCCGTCGGCAGCAGGTTCCTCATGGGCGACCGCCGCGTCGCCGATCGCCGCGGCGAGGAGCGCCGCTCAGGGGAGCGCCCGGAGGCAGGCGGGGATCGCCGGCAGCAGGAGCGACGCTTTGGCTTCGGTGGCCGCCGTGCCGCAGACCAGCCGCAGACCTCGACCGACGCGGACTCCAACGGCGATCTTGTGGTGCATCGCCGCACCTGCGTGGTGGTGTCCGCCGAGGTGAACAACCGGCTGGCGGAGACCGTGGTGGTGCTGCCCGTCACCACGGACATGGGCGAGAAGGGGAAGATCCTGCGGCCCCTGATCACCGCCTCCCGGGAGAACGGGCTGCGGGCCGATTCGCTGGTGCTGTGCGAGCAGCCCGTGACCCTGCCGATGCACGCCCTGGCGGGGCCCTACGGCCGGGTGGACGCCGCGGTGATGGAGCTGCTGCGGGGCCGGCTGGGCTGGGTGCTGGGGATCGGCGAAGCCTGAGCATGTCCGGCTGGTCTGCCCTCCGGCGCCAGTGTCAGAGCGCTGGCTGGCTGGTGCTGGCGGCGCCTGGGCAGGCGTCACCCGGCCTCCCCGCCCGGGACCGGCTGCCGGAGGGGCCGGGCGTCGTGGTGGGCAGCGGCGGCAGCAGCGGCGGTCGCCGCTGGTGTCTGCAACCCCTCACCCACCTGGAGGCCTCCGCCCGCGCCAGCGGGGCCTGGCTGCAGGCCATGGGACTCGATCCCGCCGGCAGCCTGCAGCTCAATCCCCTGCCGCTCCATCACGTGAGTGGCCTGCTGCCCCGGGTCCGGGCCGCCCAGTGGGGAGCTGAGCATCGCTGGATCGCCCCCCGCCTGATGCGCGATCCTGATGCCCTGCGCGACGCCGTGGGCCTGCCGCGCGATCGTGCCGCCCTCATCTCCCTGGTGCCCACCCAGCTGGGGCGGCTGATGGCACGGCCAGCCGGGATCGCCTGGCTGCGTCAGCTGGCCGTGATCTGGGTGGGTGGGGCAGCCCTGGGGGAGGAGCTGGCAGCCCGGGCCCGGCAGGAGGGGCTGCGGCTGGCACCCTGCTACGGAGCCACGGAAACGGCCGCCATGGTGACGGCGCTGCCCCCCGCTGCCTTTCTGCAGGGGGTGGAGGGCTGTGGCGTCCCCCTGGCCGATGTGGAACTGCGGCTTGATCCCGCCAGCGGGGCGGTGGAGCTGCGCAGCGAGCGCCTGAGCCCGGGCCATCTCGACGCCGACCGGATGGTGCCGCTGCCCCGCACGGCCACGGGCTGGTGGCGCAGTGGTGACGCCGGCCAGCTCGGTGGGGAGGGACTGCGGATCCTGGGACGGTTGGATGGGGCCATCAACAGCGGCGGCGAAACGGTGTTTCCGGAGCAACTGGAAGCCCGGCTGCTCGCCCTGGCTGCTGCTCATCAGCTGCCCCTGCAGGCGCTGTTGCTGCTGTCGGAACCCGATCCGGAGTGGGGCGAGCGGCTGGTGGCCCTGGTGCGCGCCCAGGCAGGGGCGCCGCTGGAGGAGCTGCTGGCCGCCCTGCAGCAGCTGGTGGCCCTGTGGCCTGCAGCCGAGCGCCCCCGGCGCTGGATTCCCTGTCCTGCCCTGGCGCCGAGCGGCATGGGCAAATGGCAACGGGGCCATTGGCAGGACTGGATGCGGTCGCTAAAAGCAATCTGAGGCTCCCGCACCCTTAGCTCCCATGGGCACCATCAGCGACACCGAACTGAGCAACAAAAAACTCGCTGCCGGCCTGACAGGTATCTTTCTCGGCGCCTTCGGGGTGCACAAGTTCATCCTGGGCTACACCAGACCCGGCATCATCATGCTGGTGATCTCGTTGGCCGGTGGGGTGGTGACCTGTGGCGCCGCAAGCTTTGTGATGGGCGTGATTGGCTTGATCGAAGGCATCATCTACCTCACCAAAACCCCGGATGAATTCCGCGACCTGTATGTGGATGGGGCGAAGGAGT
>JBJTWP010000292.1:0-2557 GCA_046081805.1 Cyanobacteriota bacterium | reverse complement strand
CCCGGGCGATCTCAGCCACGCTCTCGCGGTTCGGTGGGCTCATCCGCAATCGGACGGCTTCCCGCAGAGCGGCGTCATAGGGCGGTTGCATGGTCATCGGTTGGGCCCCCTGGTGAACGGGTCAGACCGAGCGGACTTCTTTCCTGACAGTGGGGGACCCCGGCAAGAAGCGCGTCTTCGTGCTCGATTTTCAGGACAACGCCGCCGCCGTGGAGGCAGCCTTCGCCGACTACTACAAAACCACCCTGCTGAGCAAAGAGACCGACACCAACAAGCTGCACGATCTCCGTGACAGCCTCGACTAACTTGGCGTGTACACCTGGGAGCAGGTGGACGAGTTTGTGACTCTTTTCCTCAGCAACAGCGATCGCGATGCTCTGCAACCGATCCTAAACCACTGCCGACAGATCTATTGCGAACAGCTCAGCGAAGACGACCAGGTGGCTTTCAAAAGCAAAGCCAAGGCCTTTGTGCGCAGCTACGACTTCCTGGCCACGATCCTCACCTACAACAAACCGGAGTGGGAGAAGCTCTCGATCTTCCTCACCCTGCTGGTGCGTGCACTGCCAGCCCCTGAGGAAGACGACCTCACCAAGGGCATGCTGGAGCTGGTCGACATGGACAGCTACCGCACCGAAAAACAACAGCAACGCAGCGTACCCCTGGCCGACCAGGACTCCACCCTGGATCCCGCTCCTGTTTCCGGTGGTGGCTTCAGGCCCCAACCCGAGCTCGAACCGCTTTCGGTGATCGTCACCAACTTCAACGAACAGTTCGGCACCAGCTTCAACGATGAAGACCGCATCTATCGCCTGAACCGCGATGAAATCGCGCCCCAGGTGGAGCATGACCAGCGCTACCGCAACGCCAAAGCCAACACCCCCAATACCGCTGCCATCGAACTCGATGCTGCCCTGAACCGAGCCGTGGACCCGCTGTTTCTGGATCAGACGGAGGTTTACAAGCAGTTCAAGGATAATCCACTGTTTCGCAACTTTGTGCGAGGGATTGTGGAGCGGTTAGTGGCTGGTAGTTCAGGCAAGATCGGCTAAGCGTTTTCGAGCCAATTCCGCTCTTGAGTACCCACAAGCCTCCGCGACCCTGAGATCCCGCTCCGCGCAAGGCATGCAACAGCAGATCGCATGGGCGATGCGCTCGGTCATCTCAGCCATTGAGAAGCGTCGATTAAAGCGGAAGCAGGTGCCGCCGAGGTAGCGATTGGCGTACTTTTCAACGTTGATGGCGTGAACGGTGCCGCTGAGGCTGGTCTTGAGGTGTCCCAACAGGGTGTTGATCCACCTGAACTGCGGTAGTTCGTTGGGGTGATTGCCACCGGTGACGACCGCTTCGAAGCCGCGTTCAGGGTGACCACCGCCAAGATTCCGACGGGTCGCTCGGCCTTCCCTGGCCCGGACCTGCCAGGTGGAAGCCGCAAGCGGTCCTGGGTGGAGGCCCCAGCGTCACTCGCGGCGGCCAGCGGCCAGCTGCTTCAGATCGGCCTGGGCCTGTTGCACCGGAAGAACCCGCTGCGCGTAGGCATCGGCCCGCACCACACCCCGGCGCAGCACGGGCACGTAGAATAGGTAGGTGCCGCCCACCTGGAAGATTCGCGCCGGGTAGGTGGGCCCGCCCTGGCCGTCCACGAGGGTCACAGGGTTGAGCCGGTCGCCGCCTTTCCAGATGGTCTGAACCCGCACCGCGGCCAGGGAAGCGAAGCCGTAGCGGTCGGTCTTCACGCTCTCCACGCGACCGGTGAACACCGCATCGGCCCTGGCGAAGCCTTCTTTGGCATTGGCGGGTGGCTGCGTGCCGGGGGCGGGGGCACTGGAGCGGGCGGCTGGTCCACTGAGCAGGAGCGCCGCCAGGATCGGCACGAGAATCGGAACCATGGCACCCATCCGGGGAAGGGGTCGATACTCGGATGCCTGCCCAGGGCTCTCTGAGCAGCAGGGTTTCTGATTGGATGGCGGCGGAGCACGCCACGGGGATGCGATCCCTCCGGCATCACCGCACCCCCACCACCGGAGGTCACCATGGGCAGGGCGGCAAGCGGATGGTGGCCATGGCTGGCGAGTTCCGCCGTGTTGGTCGGCCTGCAGGCCTGTCAGCGGGAGCCCGAGCTGCCCGCGCTGCAGGGGCTGGTGGAGCAGCTTGAGGGGGGACCGCACCGGTTTCGCGCCGAGGGCGACCGCTGCAGCCTGCGCCGACCCGCAGCGTTTCCCGGCAGCCTGTTCTCCTGGTTCTTCGAGGGCGACGACGACCTCATCAGCCGGGAGGATGGGGCCCGCTGTCTCGGCCAGCTGGGTCCGGCCGCCCGCCCCGCCGTACCGGCGCTGCTGCGGGTGCTCGAGTCCGGCCCCGCGGATCGCGACACCGGCCAGGGCTATACAGGGGTCGGCGTCGTTTCCGTGCGGGCCGCGGTGATCGAGGCCCTCGGGCGCATCGGCGACGGGCGTGCCCTGGCGCCCCTGGCCCGGGTGCTGGCCACCGAGCCGGCCCATGCCCGGGTCAGCCTGGAGGCGCTGCAGGCGCTGGGTCCGCGGGCCAGCGGCCAGGC
>JBJTWP010000291.1:0-16979 GCA_046081805.1 Cyanobacteriota bacterium | reverse complement strand
AGCTCCAATGTTGGCGGCGCTGTTGTAGCCCGGCGCTGCATTTCTGAACAGCCTGGACTGGGTGAGGGCGCTATAACCCCAACCCAGGTTCACCGAAGGAACAATGGTGCCGCCCTTCTTCGGCTGCCAGGCGGCGTTCAGAGCGAAGTTGTTGGAGTAAGAAGCTGTCGCAACATCCGTATTGGTGGGGCCGCAGGGCTGAGTCTGGTTGGCGTACTGGGTGCCGCGGCGGAAATTCTGGTCGCACTGGCCATAGCGCCAGCCGAAGGTGAGGGCCCACTGGGGAGCAGCCATACCCAGCTGAGTCGTCCAGCTGCCACCACTGGTGTTGTTGAAGAGGCCGCCGTTGCCAGCGTCAGTTTGCGTGGGGTTGCCGCTGTAGGCGTCAGGGGCCACGTAGCTGGTGCTGATAGCGAAGTAGGGCTTGCCCTTCTTCACCATCTGCTTGTACATCAGGCCGGCAAGGGCACCGGTGGCCTTGTTATAGGTACCGGGGGCACCGTGCAGTGTGAAGAAGTCGAGCAGGTCGCTCTTGTAGAACGACGGGGTGATCGCCAGGAACTCAGTGTTCCGGGCACGGGGGCCCACCATGGCCGTGAACTCGCTGCCGACCGGGAAGCGGTAATAGAGACGATCAAGCTGAACAATGTTGTTCTGGTTGCCGCCAGCACCGCTGTTGCCGGTACCGAAGGCCCGGTCCAGGGTCATCAGGTTAGGCAGGGTGGCGTTGTTACCACCACCAGAGGGGCTGAAGGGGCTCCCGGCGAAGTTGCCGCTGCGCAGACGGGTGTAGAGCAGGTCCTTACCGGAGAAGCTGGTGAGGAAGTTCAGACGCAGGTCGTAGTTGAAGACCGTGGCACCACCGATTTGCTTGTTGGTGTTCGTGCCGTTGCTGGTTCTTCCATTCGGATTGGTGGCGCTTGTAGCGCCACCAGGAGTCGCAAAGCGACCAGCACCGGTAAAGTCATTCGCCTGGCTGCCGCCGAAGGCGTTGGCACCCAACACGAAGACGCTGTCACCCTGCAGCTTGGTGGTGGTGGAGAACTGGGTGGCCTCCAGCTTGCCCACGCGCTTGTCGAGACCATCGACGCGGCCCTTCAGCACAGCCAGTTCCTTCTGGAACTCGTTGATCAGGCGCTGCAGCTCGTCGGTGGTTTCGGTGACGCGATCCAGGCAGGCGTTGAGCAGGGCGGCTGCTTCGAAGCGGGTCATCGCCTGGCCACCCTTGTAGGTGCCGTTCGGATAACCGGCCACACAGCCGTAGCGCTCGATCAGGTTGCTCAGTGCCTGATAGGCCCAGTCGGTGGGCTTCACATCAGAGAACTGGTTGATGCTGGTGACCTGGTTCTGGGCTTCCCAGGCGCGGAAGCGATCCAGGTCCTGCTGCTGGGTGTAGGTGTTGATGGTGTTGGTGCTCGACGCCAGGGCAACGCCGTTGGCCTGGGCGGCCAGGGGAGCCAGGAGGCCCAGGGCCGCTGGCGCCAGCATCAGCTGCTGGGAAAGTTTCATCGGGTCCTCACACCGATAGGGTTGGGCTACGCCGCAGACTGCAGCGGTAGCGCGCAGAACTTAACGAGCCCGTCGTAGCGCTGCCATCCGAATGGACACTCTGCCTGGTATCACAGAGCACATCACCCTGATCCGAAGCCGGCTGGCTTCCCGGTTCAACCCCTCAAACCGACTGCGGCGACTGTGTGGTGCCCCCAGCTCGGCGGCCTGCTGCCGCCACCGGACCCAGCAGTCGCTGCGTCGCTCCTGCAGCAGGGCGGCGAGCTCAGGCAGGTCGATCGCCAGGCTGCGGGGCATCTGGTCATCGATGGCCTTGGCCAGCACCTCCAGGTCATGCCAGTCGCCGAGCAGCTCCTGGAGCTGCCTCAGCCGTCCCACCGTGTCGCGCTGGCAGGGCCCGCCGCTGTCCCGCAGATTCTCCAGCCGGTAACGCACCTCCTTGATCTGTTTGCGCAGGTCATGCACGGTGTCGGCCTCGTCGCCCGCGTCGCTGACCCTCCAGCCGGGGTGGAGATACAGCTCCAGGACGGGCGGCAATTGCCATTCCCCCAGCCAGCGATGCAGGGGCTCCTCCCCCAGGGGGGTGAAGCGGGGCTGGCGCAGCCAGTCCTGTAGCCGGGCCAGCAGTTCCAGATGGCTGCGGCCCCGCAGCACCTCAACCAGGTGGTCGTAGGCGATTCGCCGCTCCCGCCGCAGCTGGCGGAACACCGGCTCCAGGGCCCGCCGCTCCCGCTCCGCCAGCTCGGGCACGAGGTCGTCCTCCAGACGCTCGCGCAGCACATCGAGATCCCGGGCCAGGCCCAGGCGCCGCACCGACTTGGCGATCCGCTGGTCCCGCACCCCCGACGGCAGGATCAACACGGGGGCGAACTGGCGCAGGGTGGTGCGCAGCCGGCGCATCGCCACGCGCATCTGGTGCAGGGGCTCCGGATCCTGATCGGCCAGCACCGGCGCCTGGAGGGAGGTCAACCGCGCCACCTGGCGTGCCACCAGCGCCAGCACCAGCTCTCCATTGGTGCGCTGAGCGGGGAGAGGATGGGGCTGGGCCAAGGCAGTCAGCGGAATTGCGGCTTCTTAATGCTGTCGAGGCTGCGGCGCAGGGTGTTGCCCAGACCCTCACCCACGGGCAGGTCGCCGCCGAAGGCGGTGCCGAGCACATGGCGGTAGAGCTTGCTCTCCACAATCCGGTAGGTGCTGGCGGGCAGGGGGATGGACCCCCCTTGCTCACTCAGCCCCAGGCCGTTCTGCACGGTGTAGGTGATGAAGCGCCGCACCAGATCGTTGCGACGCAGATCCGCATCGTTGAGGTACAGGAACAGGGGTCGGGACAGGGGGACATAGGTTTCGTTCTGCACGGTGGCCACGGACGGAGCAACCGGTCCCTTCGGCCCCACCACGGTGAGTGGCCGCAGCCGGTTGCGGTTGGCGTTGAAGTAGCCGAATCCGAAGTAGCCGATGGCGTTGGGGTCGCCCGCCACGCATTGCACCAGCACGGTGTCGTCCTCGCTACTCACCCCATCCAGCCGGCCATTGGCGGCATCGCCATTGATGGCCTTGTTGAAGTAGTCAAAGGTGCCGGAGTCCTTGCCGGGCGCGCAGAGCTTGATCGGCCGGTTGGGCCAGTCGATGTTCACCTGGTTCCAGCGGGTGATCCGGCCCTGGGCCTCGCGGCCCCAGAGGCGGGCCAGCTCCTTGGTGGTGATCAGCCGGGCCCAGTCATTGCGGGGATTCACAGCCACGGTGAGGGCATCGAAGGCGATCGGCAGCTCGATGAACTGCACCCCCTTCTCCCGACAGAGCTTGAGCTCTCGGCTGTTGATCGGCCGGGAGGCGTTGGCGATCGGCAGCTGGCCGTTGCAGAACTGGCGGAAGCCGGCCGTCGTGCCCGTCTCGCTGAGCTGGATCACCGCCTTGGCATTGGCGGCTGACGCGGCGCGGAACCGTTTCACCGCCAGTTCCATGATCGGGAACACCGTGCTCGAGCCGCCGATGCGCAGGGTGGTAGTCCCGGCCGGGTTGCCGGCCTGGGACCAACCCGGAGCGCCCCCGGCGGCGATGGCCGCCAGCAGACCGCTGAGCAGTCCGGTGAGCAGACCGCTGCGCAGTCCAGTGACTCTTAGGGAGGCGCGGATCATGGCGGTAACGGCTGCCATCAAAATCTGCTGGACGCCGGGGGCCTCGGCGGTTAAGGCGAGGTTGTCCATCCGGACCCTCAGCGCGGCGCTGTCCAGTCATCGAACCAGCCTCGACGCCAGAGCCAGTAGGCTTGAATGGCGGCAATCGTGGCCATCACCATCAGGCAGATGGCGTAGCCGTAGGTCCATTTGAGTTCGGGCATGTGTTCAAAGTTCATGCCATAGATGCCGGCGATAAAGGTGAGTGGCGCAAAGATACTGGTGAGAATCGTGAGTGTTTTCATCACCTGGTTCATGCGATTGCCCACGCTGGCGGCATAGGCCTGGGTGATCGCATCGCATTGGTTGCGCAGCAGATCGGTGGTGTCAAACAGCAGTTCCACCAGTTCACCCATTTCCTGAAAGCCGCTGAGGGCCTCAGGACCCAGCAGCTGCTGGCGCTGGCGCAGCAACACCCGAATCTGATGGCGCAGCGGCCAGATCTGGCTGCGGATGGTGCGTAGATTGCTGCGGTGGATAAAGGTGCGTGTCAGAAGTTTTGGCTTGGGCTGGCGCAGCACCGCCTCCTCCAAATCCTCCAGGCGGTTAGAGATCTGCTCAAGCATCGGAAACAGGTCATCGAGGAGCTCATCAACAAGGAAATGCAGAATGTCGTCGAGATCGCGGTGCTCGACTGCCCCAACCTGCTGCTCCAGCCATTGCGTGAGCAGCGGAAAAGACTCCCCGATCGGTGCTTCTTCAAAGGTGATCAGTTGTTGCGGCAACAGCAGAAAGCCCACCTGGGAGCTGATCAGATGCATCGGATCCCGGGCAAAGCTGAGCCGGTGCAGCACCACCATCAGGGCATCCCCGAAGGAATCCACCCGGGGCCGCTGCGGTACCTCCAGCAGGGGGGGCAAGAGCAGCCTTGGCACGGCCAGCGGCTTGAGCATCGCCTCAATCTCGGCGGTATCCCACAGCCCCATCACCCGAAGCCACACGGGCACCCCGGGGCGACACACCCGCTGCAAGTGCTGGGGTGAATCGATTTGCAGCAGCCGCGGCCCGTCCGCTTCAAACACGATCAGGCTGAAGCTGCTGGGTCGGCGACCGCCATGCACATACAGCTGGCCGGGCAGGCTGGCCGGCCGTTCCTCCAGCAGGTGGGAGTTCAGAGCGCCAGGGGTTGGTCGCAGCACGGCGGGGAGGAGGGGGCAAGCCAGCGGTGCAGGATGAGACCGCTGCCAATCAGACCGCCCTGCAGCAAAAGGCAGATCCCCACGTGGGGCAACCACAGCTTCACAAACCGCGTCACAGCACTGCAGGATCTGGGTAGATCCTCCACGGCCCAGGCCCCGCTGGCGGTGCGCTGGGCGACCGGGAAGCAACCTTAGGCCGTTCTTAATCAGGGATTCCTAGCTTGGGAAGCTGTTCCCTGTTCCTTGCCTGGTGGCTGACCTCCCCGTCCCTCCACGCCCGTCCGACGGTCCATCCAACGATCCATCCAACAACGGTCCCTCTGATCCAGCCGAGCAGGGGACGAGTGTGCGCTCGCCCCTGGAGGCCTACTCCAGCTATCGCGGCGCCGATTGGACTCCGGAACGGCTGGCCTTCCACCAGAATCTGGAATCCTTTGCCGATCGGGTTGGGCTGATTGTGGGGCTGCAGAGCAATGGCAAGATCAGCCAGGAGCAGGCCTACACCGAGATCCGCAAAGTCTGGAAGGAACTCAAGGGGAGCAAGGACACGCTGTTGCGCTGAGGTTGCCCTGAGTGAGGGCCCGTGTCGCTAACGCCAGGCGGACACCAGGCTGCGCTGCGGTGCGGGCGAGGCCTCAGCCCGGAGCCCCGGGGCTGAGGCGGGGCCTCTGCGGCGGGCCCCCTGGTCGGGTTGGATCAGGATCCCAAGCAGGGCCTGGTGGATGTCGTGGCTGCTGCCACGGGGGCGAAAGGGCTTGCCCCGGGCAGCCTGGCGCTTGATATAGGCGAGATGGTTGGCCAGCCCCGTGTTGCGAGGATGGATGGAGCGAAAGCGACGGTCGTCGAGCAGATCCTGGGTGAGCAGATGGTCAATCAGCTCGGCCTGGCCTTGGGGGGTGAAGGCATACCGCAGCGAGGCGCTCTGGAGTCGGAGGTCGCCGCCTTCCATCGCTCAGGGCCGTGGCAGGAAACAGGATGAGGGTACGGGTGTCGTGGTTATGGATGGGATAACTGTGAGCGGATTCAAGCCGTGCTGGCTCAGCCGCCAGGACAATTGCTGTTGTAGGCCAGACAGGACACCAGGCGATCGCCGCGGCTGGCCCTGCGGCTGTCGCGGGTGATGGTGCGCAGGGCGCGGACAGCCGCTGTGATGTTGGGACCTTTGTTGAGCATCAGCGCATGGGCCTGGGCCCCCATGGCGGCATCGGTGATTTCGGCCCGGGTGGGCAGGCCGTGCCGGGCCAGTTCATCCAGCACCTGGGTGGCCCAGACGCAGGGCACATGGGCTGCGGCGCAGAGACGCAGAATGTCGTGCTGAATCCGCGCCAGGGATTCCCAGCCGCACTCCACCGCCAGATCCCCCCGGGCGATCATCACCCCCAGGGGAGCCGGGTGGCCCATGGCTTCGAGCAGGAGTTGGGGCAACCCCTCGTAGGCCAGACGACTTTCGATCTTGAGCACCACCGCCAGGTCCTCCCGCCCATGCCGCTGCAGCTCGCGGTGCAGCGCGGCGAGGTCGGCGGGACTGTGCACAAAGGAGAAATTCACCATGTCTCCAGCCGCCACGGCAAAGCCCAGATCGTCGATGTCCTTGGCGGTGAGTGCCGGGGTCGGCAGGCGGCTGTCGGGGAAGTTGATGCCCTTGTCGCCGCGGAGCCGCGCCCTCCCCCCCCTGGCCGCCGTCACCTCCAGCAGCAGGCCGGTGACACCGGGCTTCAGCACCTCGGCCGTGATCTTGCCATCGTCAAACAACACCCGCTCGCCCTTGCCGATCAGCGGGATCAGCTCCGGCAGGCTGCAGGCGATGGCCGCGCTGCCGGCGAGGGCAGGGGTGCCGGCGAGGGCAGCGGCGCTGGAGGGATCGTCCTGGAACGGGGGGCCGGGGTCCGCCCCGCGGCCCAGCAGCCAGAACCTGTCTCCGGGCACCAGGGTGAGGGAGCCTGGCTCCGGCGCCAGCGGGCCCACGCGCAGCTGGTGCTGGCGCTGGCCCTGGAAGCGCAGCCCGCTGACGAAGCGGCAGCCCTGCTCCACCTGCAGCAGCAGGCCCCAGGCCTCCACCCCCGCCACCGTCAGCTGGCGGTGGCGGCCGGAGGCATCGGCCCCCTCCAGCCGCTCGCCCACCTGGAAGTCGTGCCAATCTCCCGGCTCGATCGGCAGGCGCACCGCCCCCGGCAGGGCTGGACAGCTCTCGGGCTGGGGGCTCGCCAACAGCAGGGCCGGCTGCAGCAGGCGACCGAAGCGATCGCGGGCCGGTCGTGCCCGCACCACCCCCGGCTGGGGGGGCAAGGCTTCCGTGCGCAACTTGGGGCCAGCCAGATCCACCGCGATTCGGCACGGCCTGCCCAGCTCCCGGCTCTGGTTCCGCACCCGCCGGGCGAGTTCGTGCCAGACCGTGGCGTCATCGTGGGCGCAATTGATCCTGGCCAGGGTCATGCCGGCCTCCAGCAACTGGGCGATCAGTCCCCCCGCCTCCCCATCCAGGGCCGCCGCCGCCGGCAGCGTCACCATGATGCCCGGGCCATCCCAGGACGCCCCGAACAGCAGGGTGCAGTGATGGGCGATCCGATCGGCCGTGTCGACCGCGGGGGCGGGGGGCGGAGGCGAGCCCCGCAGCGCCCGCAGGGCCCGCAGCACCGCGTCCACGCTGGCCAGCACATGGGGATCGCTCCCGGCCAGGGAGCTGAGGCCGAGCTGGTGCAACTGATCCGCCAGACCCCCGTGATGCTGGCGATGCAGGGCGATGGAATGGAGCAGGTTGCGGGCGCTGGGCCTGTAGCAGGGCGCCACGGCCGCCAGGGGTTGGGCGGATTCCTGTTCCAGCTCGAGCATTCCCTGCCGGATGGCTTCCAGCTGGGCCTCCGCGGCGCGGATCGGGGCCTCTGGTCCCTCTGGACGATCCGCCCTGGTCATGCCCGACAACCGACGCCGACAACGGCTGCCGCGCGACCTTCAACGGGGCGGAAGCGGAGATGGTCGGATGGCATGGATCCGAGGCGAGCGAGATTCAGAGCTGGTGAGAACCAGCACCGCCGGGGGCGTCGCTGCGGAGCTGGTCCCGCAGGGCCGCCAGCAGCGCAGCCTGCAACTCCATGGCGAAACGGCCGTCGTCGGACGCCGTGGCTGCGGAGCCCAGGCCAAGGGAGGCGAGCCGCAACAGGCTGAGGGCCCCATGGCGATCGAGGCATACCAGGCAGCTGTGGTCGTGGTGGGTCACCCGCATGGTGAACGATCTGCCCGTATGGAGGTAAAGGGTGCTCGGCACGGCGTCGCCAGGGGAACGGGCCGCCGGGTGGTTGAACCCCGCTGGCTGCTGTCCCGGTGCACTCTCAGCACGGCCGAACCCTACCAGGGCTGGTGAAGTTGACGCCGGCAAGCCACCACATCGGCCCAGATGATGGCCAGCTGATTCGCCGCAGACTGCAGCCTTAACCAAGCATTGGTTGACGACTGGACGGTGAACTTGAGCTGGCAGTAATCATCATGACGGGCTGCTGAGCGCCGGATCCACCTGGGAACTGGGTTATAAGAGCAGCGTGCATGGCCTTGGCCAACAGCAATGGCTCACGTGCGCTGGCGCCGGGACGGAACCATGGCCGTGGACCTGGAGGCCATGGAGGCCTTGATGCTGCGCGTGCAGTTCAGACTCTCCAATGTGGATCTGAAGGCTGGCTTCGCCTTTGCCCTGCCCCAGCCTGGTAAAAAATATGATGATCGAATGATGAGTATCTTGATTTCCTGGAGCCCGAGGCGACTGGACGGCTACAGCGTCGAGATCCGCAGCAATGAAGCCAAGCGCAAGGCCCGCAGCACCTGCGACAAGCTCGCCAGGCTGATCGCTGACAAGCTGATCGCGGTGATGGGCTGCTGAGAGCTTGTTGCCCGGTGCGCCGCCGCTGACGCCATTTCCAGCCGCTCCAGGCCGGCGTGGGCGCTTGGCGTTTCGCGACTGACGCAACGGCCCGGTGCCCATGGCGATCAGCGGGCCGTGGCCTCCAGCCGCACCTGAACGCCCTGCCGGCGCAGATCCCGCTCCAGCAGCGCCCCGCAGTCGGGGTCGATCGGCACCCCCGCGCCCCTGCCCTCGCGCAGCAGCGCGGCGGCGGCGGCGGGCGAAAGCCCCAGGTAGCGGGCCAGGGATTGCTGCAGGGCGAAGCGCAGGTCGGGGGCCAGGGCGGGGGGCAGCGTCCAGTGCAGCCGACAGCCGGGCGGGTGGAGTGCCCCCCGCTCCACCCGCCGCAGGGCCCGGATCGTGGCCAGCACCACCAGCTGATCGCCCTCAGCCAGCAGAGCCTCGGGAGGCGGAGGGGCCAGGGATTCAGCGCCCCGGGCCCGGCGCAGGGCCAGGGCGGTGAGGCCAAAGCCGTGTTCGACGCGGGTCACGGTGAGGCCGTTGAGGGTGTCGCCGGGCTCAATCCGGTAGCGCACCTGCAGCACGGTGCGCTCCGCCAGGCGCCACACCCCCTCCACCCGTTCACCGAAGGCGGTGGCCACCACCACCTCGGCGCCCAGTTCGATCGGCGACACCAGCGCCGCTCCGCCGAGCAGCTCGCCAAGGCGCTCGGCCGTCCCCTCCCCGCGGGCGAGCATGGCGAAGCGAGCCTGGCTCCAGCGCGCCTGCAGCTCCAGGGTGTGGCGCAGGTCTTCCAGCAGATTGCCGCTCGGGGCGGCCACCGCCCGCACGGGCATCCCGGCGAGGGCGCTGCTGGCCCGCTCCAGGCTGGGGTAAATGGCCGAGCACCCGTCATCCGCCACAGCCGGATCCGACTCCACCCGCACCACCGTGTGGCGCTCGGCCGCCAGCTGGCTGGCCACCCGGCCCGCCAGGGTGCCGCCCCCCACCAGCAGGATCGTTTCGGCCGAGCGCCGCACGGCCCGGCGCCGACGCAGGCCGAAGCGGGCGCTGAGCAGTTGATCCAGAATCAGGGCCACCAGGCCGGAGGTGAGCAGCGTGCCCACCAGGGAATAGAGGAGGGTGGCGCCCAGCAGCCAGCCATCGCCGCTCACGCTGCCGGGCTGGTGGCGGATCAGCACATTGGTGGGATCCACGTATTCCCCCTTCAGCAGGGCCATGGTCACGAAGGCACCCTGCACCCAGCCCGCCGGCCTGGAAAACAGCGGCACGCCGAGCAGCAGCAGGGCCGCCACCACGGCCACCAGGGTCCACTGCAGCCGGGTGCGCTGGGCGCACCAGCGCCCAACCCGCTCGAGTGGCCGGGTGATCCAGTGCCGGCGCCGCTCGCCGGGGTGGGCGGAGCGAGCGGCCGTCTGGCGCGCCTGGAACGACAGTGGCGCCACCAGCAGGTCGCAGTCGTCGTGGTCGAGGCGCAGGGGGCGCTGAAAGCGGCGGTCATCGAGGCGGCCCCGAAACACTTCGAACGCGTCACCGTCCACCGAGACGCGGGCCACCCGCTGGCCCGGGCGCAGGGCCTGCACCAGGGCGCCAGCGGTGAGCTGCACCGGATCCACCACGGTGAGCCCGGGCAGACGTCGCTCCAGCAGGCTGCCGAGATGGTCGAAATCACTGGAGGAGCGCACCACGATCTCGGCCTGGGGATTGAGCAGCCGCACCTGCAGGGCGGCCTCGAAGTTGGTGCTGCTGTCCGAACCCAGCAGCAGCACCGCCCTGGCCTGATCCACGCCGGCCTGGCGCAGCACATGGGGTCGGCGCATGTCCCCGAACTGCACCGCTGCGCTGAACGCCTGGTGCAGGGCCGGCGAGCGCCAGTCCGGCGGAGCCAGGGCCAGCAGCCGCAGCGGGATGGCGAACGGCATCAGCCGCCCCAGCACCGCCTGGCCAAAGGCCCCCAGGCCGCAGACCACCACCGGCCGCTCCTGCGCCGGGGGCTCGGGACTGGGGGGAGATCGACACGGCTGCCGCCCAGGGCCGGGGTCAAGCTAGGCAGGGTGCTCCAGAACACCAGTCCCGGATCGCCCGGGCGATCAGATTTTGATGACGCCTTAACCAAACCCCCGGCAGGGTGATGGGGTCGGATCCATCCGTCATGACCTCCACCTTGCGCCCCGCGCAGGACATTCCCTCCCCTGCGAGCTACGGCGACCCGGAGCGCACCGGCCTCACCGCCGCCAACCTGCGCGATGGCGTCACCGAGCACCTGTTCTTCAGCCTCGGCCGCTCAGCGGCCAACGCCACCCCGCACGACCTCTACATGGCCCTCAGCCATGCGGTGCGTGACCGGTTGATGAGCCGCCACCTCGCCTACAAGGAGGTGCTGCGCAGTCAGCGCCCCAAGGCCGTGGCCTATCTCTCGGCCGAGTTCCTGATCGGCCCCCAGCTGGGCAACAACCTGCTGATGCTGGGAATCCGGGCCGAGGCGGAGGAGGCGATGCGCCACTTCGGCATCGCCAGCCTGGAGCCGTTGCTGGCCATCGAGGAGGAGCCCGGCCTGGGCAATGGCGGCCTGGGGCGCCTGGCGGCCTGCTACATCGAGTCGCTGGCCACGTTGGAGATCCCGGCCACGGGCTACGGGATCCGCTACGAATTCGGCATCTTCGATCAGGCGATCCGCAACGGCTGGCAGGTGGAGATCACCGACCAGTGGCTCAAGGGCGGCTGGCCCTGGGAGCTGGTGCTTCCCGACAAGCGCTGTCGCGTCGGATTCGGGGGCCACACCGAGGCCTATCGCGACAGCCTTGGACGGTACCGGGTGCGCTGGATCCCCGCCGAACACGCCCTGGGGATTCCCCACGATGTGCCGATGGTGGGCTACCGGGTGAACACCTGTGCGCGGCTGCGGCTGTGGCGGGCTGCGGCCTGCGAGGGCCTGGACCTGGCGGCCTTCAACAGCGGTGATTTCTACGGCGCCGTGGAGGAGAAGGTGAGCTCCGAGAATCTCTCGAAAGTGCTGTATCCCAATGACGGCACCGAGGCCGGGCGGCGCTTGCGGCTGAAACAACAGTTTTTCTTTGTGAGCTGTTCGCTGCAGGACATGCTGCGCAACCTGCAGAAGCGCAATGTGCCCCTGCAGGAGTTTGCCGACCACTGGGCCGTGCAGCTCAATGACACCCACCCGGCGATCGCCGTGGCTGAGTTGATGCGGCTGCTGCTGGATGAGCATCTGTTCGGCTGGGGTGAGGCCTGGGCCATCACCCAGCGCTCGATCGCCTACACCAACCACACCCTGCTGCCGGAGGCCCTGGAATGCTGGAGCCTCGGCCTGTTCGCGGCCGTGCTGCCGCGCCACCTGGAGATCATCTTTGAGATCAATCGGCGCTTTCTGCAGCAGGTGCGTCTGAGCGCGCCGGGCGACGAGGAACTGCTGCGGCGCGTGTCGATCATCGATGAACGGGGCGGCAAGGCCGTGCGCATGGCCCACCTGGCCACGGTGGCCGCCCACCATGTGAACGGGGTGGCGGAGCTGCACAGCGGTTTGGTGCGCACGGCGCTGATGCCCGAGTTCGCGGCGCTCTGGCCCGGGAAATTCACCAACGTCACCAACGGAGTCACCCCGCGGCGCTGGATGGCCCTGGCCAGCCCGCCGCTCAACGACCTGCTCAGCGAGGCCATCGGACCCGACTGGCCGGTGCAGGCCGAGCGCTGGAGCGAGCTGGAGCGCTTCGCCCACGACAGTGCCTTTCTGGAGCGCTGGGGGGCCTGTCGGCTGGAGGCCAAGCGACGGCTGGCCCAGCGCATCGCCTCCGACAGCCAGCTGGTGGTGGATCCGCTGCAGCTGTTTGACGTGCAGGTGAAGCGCATCCACGAGTACAAGCGTCAGCACCTCAATGCCCTGCAGGTGATCACCCGCTACCTGCGGATCAAGAATGGCGAATCAGCGGGGATGGCCCCCCGCACGGTGCTGTTCGGTGGCAAGGCGGCGCCGGGCTATTTCATGGCCAAGTTGATCATCCGCTTCATCCATGGCATCGCCGAGGTGGTGAACAGCGACCCCGACTGCCGCGGCCTGCTGCAGGTGGTGTTCCTGCCAGACTACAACGTGAAACTCAGTGAGTTGGTGTATCCGGCCGCCGACCTCTCTCAGCAGATTTCCACCGCCGGCTATGAGGCCTCCGGCACCGGCAACATGAAGCTCGCCATGAACGGCGCACTCACAATCGGCACCCTCGATGGGGCCAATGTGGAGATCCGGCAACGGGTGGGTGAGGAGAACTTCTTCCTGTTCGGCCACACCGCCGAGCAGATCGCTGCCCTGTTGCCGACCTATCGCCCCTGGGAGTGGCTGGAGGGGTTGCCGCTGCTGCGCGAGGCGATCAACCTGGTGGAGGGCGGCCACTTCAGCCAGGGCGACCCCCAGCTCTTCCGCCCCCTGGTGGAGAACATCGTCGGCCGTGATCCCTTCGCCCTGATCGCCGACTTCGCCTCCTATCTCCAGGCCCAGGCGGCTGTGGACTCCAGCTGGGCTGCTGGCCAGGACTGGCGCCGCCGCAGCCTGCTCACCGTGGCACGTTCGGGCTTCTTCTCCTCCGATCGCGCCATCCGCAGCTATGCGGAACAGATCTGGACGGTGTCCCCCTGTCCCGTGGACATGACCTGCCCCCTACCTGCCTGACCGCCATGACCTCTTCAGAACTCACAACAATCTCAGCCCTCTCCCAGAACCGACCCACGATCACCGTCCAGGCTGGGGAGGTGATCTTCAGCCCCGGAGACCATGGCGACCAGCTCTACGGCGTGGTGAGCGGCACCGTGGCGCTCACCTGGGGCAGCGTGCTGCGGGAAATCATCGGCCCCGGCAGCTGCTTTGGCGTGGGGGCCCTGGTGGACCGGGAGCATCGGCGCTTCGGCACGGCCACCGCCCTCACCGATGTGGAGCTGCTGGAGATGGACCGGCCGGAGTTCCTGTTCGCCGTGCAGGAACTGCCGCTGTTCGGCCTGGAGATGCTGCACGATCTCGAACAGCGACTGCAGCAGCTCAAGCAGTCGCTGGCCACGGGCTGAATCGCCAGGCTGAGCCTCCACGCTGAGCCTCCACACCGTGTCCACGCACCCATCGACGCCACCGGGCTCCCCGGGGTCCAGCAAGGTGGGTGTGGTGGGCGTCCTCTCCCACCCAACGGCCATGACCAGCACCTTCCCCCGCAGCGAGCCCCTCCCCGCCAGCCAGAGCAGCCCCCAGGAGCTGGAGCTGATCGATGCCTGGTGGCGCGCCGCCAACTACCTGGCGGTGGGCATGATCTATCTGGTGGACAATCCGCTGCTGCGGGAGCCGCTGCAGCCGGACCACATCAAGAACCGTCTGCTCGGGCACTGGGGCTCCAGCCCGGGCCAGGCCTTCATCTGGGCCCATGCCAACCGGCTGATCCGCCAGCGGGATCTGGACATGATCTACCTCTCGGGCCCGGGCCATGGCGCCCCGGGGGTGCTGGCGCCCACCTACCTCGATGGCTCCTACAGCGAGGTGTATCCCGACAAGGGCCGCGATGAGGCCGGGATGCGGCGCTTCTTCAAGCAGTTCTCCTTCCCGGGCCACATCGGCTCCCACTGCACCCCGGAAACCCCCGGCTCGATCCACGAGGGGGGTGAGCTGGGCTATGTGCTCTCCCACGCCTGCGGCGCCGCCTTCGACAACCCAAACCTGATCGCCCTGGCCTGCATCGGGGATGGTGAGGCCGAAACCGGTCCGCTGGCCACCAGCTGGCACATCAACAAGTTCCTCAATCCGATCCACGACGGCGCAGTGCTGCCGGTGCTGCACCTCAACGGCTACAAGATCGCCAATCCCACCCTGCTGGCGCGCATCCCCCATCACGAGCTGGAGAGCCTGATGCGGGGCTATGGCTGGGAGCCCCTGTTCGTGGAGGGCAGCGAGCCGGCGGCGATGCACCAGGCCATGGCCTGGGCCATGGACACCGCCATCGACCGGATCCAGGCCATCCGGGCCGAGGCCCGCCGCAGTGGCGAAGCGCAGCGGCCCTACTGGCCGATGATCGTGCTGCGCTCCCCCAAGGGCTGGACGGGCCCCGCCGAGCTGGGTGGCAAAAAACTGGAGGGCTTCTGGCGGGCCCACCAGGTGCCCCTGCCCGATCCACGCCACGACACGGCCCAACTGCAGCAGCTCGAGGGCTGGCTGAAGAGCTACCGCCCCTGGGAGCTGTTCGATGAGCACGGCACTCTCCAGCCCGAGCTGCAGGCCCTGTCACCGCAGGGCAAGCGCCGCATGGGCTCCAATCCCCACGCCAATGGCGGGCTGCTGCGCCGCAAGCTGCAGCTGCCCCCCACCAGCCGCTACGCCGTGGCGGTACCCCAGCCCGGGCGCGTGCACCACGAAAACACCGCGGTGCTTGGGGAGCTGCTGCGCGATGCCATCGCCCTCAACCCCGATTCGCTGCGGGTGTTCGGGCCCGATGAAACAGCCTCCAACCGTCTGCAGGCGATCTACGAGCAGAGCAAAAAGGTGTGGATGGAAGAGCTGCTGCCGGAAGACCTCAACAGCAGCGAGCTCTCCCGCAGCGGCCGGGTGGTGGAGATGCTCAGCGAGCACACGCTGGTGGGAATGATGGAGGGTTATCTGCTCACCGGTCGCTACGGCTTCTTCCACACCTACGAGGCCTTCGCCCATGTGATCGCCTCGATGTTCAACCAGCACGCCAAATGGCTGGAGAGCTGCCTGCACCACGCCCCCTGGCGCGCCCCGATCGGCCCCTGGACCTGCCTGATCTCCTCCACGGTGTGGCGCCAGGACCACAACGGCTTCACCCATCAGGACCCGGGCTTCATCGACCTGGCCGGCAACAAGAGCGGCGAGGTGGTGCGCGTATATCTCCCGGCTGATGCCAATGCGCTCCTGGCGGTAGCGGAGCAGGCGCTGGTGGAGCCGAACGTGTGCAACATCATCGTGAGCGATAAGCAGAAGCATCTGCAGTACCTCTCGCTCGAGCAAGCCCGCGCCCACGTGGCCAAAGGCATCGGCCTCTGGAGCTGGGCCAGCAACGACCACATCGGCCACGAACCCGATGAACCGGGTGTGGTGATGGCCTGCGCCGGTGACATCCCCACCAAGGAAACCCTGGCGGCTGTGCAAATCCTGCGCCGCGAGATCCCCAGCCTCAAGATCCGCGTGCTGAATGTGGTGAAGCTGTTCGCCCTCACCCAACCAAGCGAACATCCCCACGGCCTCAGCGATCGCGATTTCGACAGCCTGTTCACCACCGATCGCCCGGTGATCTTCAACTTCCACGGCTACCCGTGGCTGATTCATCGCCTCACCTATCGCCGCACCAATCACGGCAATTTCCATGTACGTGGCTACAAGGAGCAAGGCAACATCAACACCCCCCTGGAGCTGGCGATGAACAACCAGATCGACCGCTTCAATTTGGTGATTGATGTGATCGACCGCGTTCCAGGGTTAGGGTCACGCGCCGCTCACGTGAAAGAGCAGATGAAGGAGGCAATCCTGGCCAACCGCGCTTACGCCCATGCGCACGGCATGGATGCCCCCACCATCACCGACTGGCAATGGGCCGCCACCGATTCCAGCGAGGCCATCTGATGCACGAGCCACACCCCCGCCAGCTGCAACTGCCTACACCCGGCTGCTACGCGGATCCGGATCGCAGTGGCATCACCGCCGACGACGTGTTCGACGGCATGGCTGAGCACCTCTTCTACACGCTCGGCAAACTCGCACCCACCGCCAGCCGCCACGACCTCTACCTGGCCTTGAGCCATGCCGTGCGCGACCGGCTGATGACCCGCTACCTCGCGGGCATCGAAGCGATCAACGCCACCCCCACCCGGGTGGTGGCCTACCTCTCCGCTGAATTTCTGATCGGCCCGCAGCTGGGGAACAACCTGCTGATGCTGGGCATTCAGGATGCCGCGGAAGAGGCCCTGCGGCGCTTCGGCATCGAACGCCTCGACGAGATCCTGGAAGTTGAGGAAGAACCAGGCCTAGGCAACGGCGGCCTGGGCCGGCTGGCGGCCTGCTTCATGGAATCGCTGGCGAGCCTGGAGATCCCGGCCACGGGCTACGGCATCCGCTACGAGTTCGGCATCTTCGATCAGCTGATCCGCGACGGTTGGCAGGTGGAGATCACCGATAAATGGCTCAAGGGCGGCTGGCCCTGGGAGATCCCCCATCCCGACCAGGCCTGCTTCGTGGGCTTTGGCGGCCGCACCGAGAGCTACCGCGATGAACGGGGCCACTACCGGGTGCGCTGGATCCCGGAGGAGCACGCC
>JBJTWP010000290.1:0-2980 GCA_046081805.1 Cyanobacteriota bacterium | reverse complement strand
ACCGGCGTGATGAAATCGCGGCCTTCGGCGAAGGCCTGGGCGATTGGGTCACCCTTCCGCCTGAGCACCGCTGAAGCGCACCGGCTTCTCATCGACCAGGCCCACCTTGATGAATTCATCGAAGCCCTTGCGGATCTTGGTGAACAGGGAACCGGAGGCCAGGGGCGCCACGATGTGGTCCGGCAGTTCCCAGCCCAGTTGTTCGATCACCTCGTAGCCGAGGGTCTTGGAGCCTTCGGAGTAATAGGGGCGCAGGTTGATGTTCACGAAGCCCCAGCCGTAGGTGTTGGCTACCTCCGAGCACAGGCGGTTCACCTGGTCGTAATTGCCCTTCACCGCCATCAGGGTGGGGTTGTAGATCAGGGTGCCGAGCACCTTGCCCAGCTCCAGGTCGCTGGGAATGAACACGCAGCAGTCGAGGCCGGCGTGGGCGGCGATGGCGGCGGTGGAGTTGGCCAGGTTGCCGGTGGAGGCGCAGCTCACCGTGGTGAAGCCCAGTTCCCGGGCGCGGGTGAGGGCCACACTCACCACCCGGTCCTTGAAGGAGAGCGTCGGCATGTTGACGCCGTCGTTCTTGATGTAGAGGCTGTGGAGCCCCAGGCGCCTGGCCAGGTTGTTGGCCTTGAGCAGGGGCGTGAAGCCCGTGCCCACATCGATCGGGTCGCCCTCGATCGGCAGGAATTCGCGGTAGCGCCAGATCGAAGCGGGGCCGGCCTCGATCGTGGCGCGGCTCACCCGGTGGCGGATGGCGTCGTAGTCGTACACCACCTCCAGCGGCCCGAAGCACACGTCTTCGCAGACGTGGCGGGCGCCGGACTCGTAGGGGTGACCGCATTCCTTGCAGCGCAGGCCCGTGAAGGTGGGGCCGGAGACGCTGGAACGCGAGAGGGTGGCGGTCACGGCCTGAACCGAGGTGCCAGGTGAGGCTAACAGCGGCAACCAGAGGCCTCACAAAAAGCCGACTCTTAATATCGGTCAATACCCCGACCTGCCGGCGGTGGTGGGGGCCTGGCGTGCTGCGGCGCGCTGCCTAGCCTCGCCAGTGCTCCCCGCCCCGAGTCGCGTGCCGATGCGCCCCAGGCCGCTGCTGTTCTGGCTCGGTGCCCTGCTGCTGCTGGGCGCCGGCGTGGTGGTGGCCTGCCGGCTCTGGGTGGAGTGGCACTGGTTCGAGCAGTTCGGCTGGGGATCGGTGCTGCTGCGCCGCTTTGGGCTCCAGCTGGCCCTGGCCCTGGCGGCCCTGGCCCTGGGGCTGCTGTTGCAACGGGGGCTGGCGGTGTTCTGGCGGCTGGGGCGGGCCAGCGGCACGCCGCGCCGCTTCCCGCTGGAGCCCCTGCCTTACACCGCTGCCCTGCTGCTGCTGCTGGCTGCCCAGCTGCTGCCGCTGCTGCTGCTGTTGCAGCTGGCCCATCGTCTGCTGCTGCAGCCGTTTGATTCCCGCCGCCTGCATGGCGTGCTGCTGCTGCTGGATGGCTCGTGGCCCGGCCGGCTGGGCCTGGTGGCGGCCCTGGTGCTGGCGGCCCTGGCCCTGCTCTGGCGCCCCCAATTTGCCGCTCGCAGCCTGGCCGGGACCGGCGCCCTGGCGGCGGCCGTGGCGCTGGCCCGGGGCTGGGGGGTGTGGACGCTGGCGCTGCTCACCCCGGAGTCGGGTGTGCGCGAGCCGCTGCTCGGGGCCGATGTGAGCTTTGGGCTGGCCCGCTTCCCGGCCCTGGCCCTGCTGCTCACGATCGCCCTGGCCCTGCTGCTGCTGCACACGGCTGCGGCGCTCTGGGGACAGCTGGCCCGGCCGCCCCAGCTCAGTGACGGCCGCTTCGCCGGCTTCAGTGCCGGGCAGCTGCTGGCGCTGCGGCTGCCCCTGGGGCTGGCGGCCCTCGGCGTGGCGGCGGGCTTCTGGCTGGGCCGCCACCAGCTGCTGTTCAGCAGCAGCGGCAGCGTGCCTGGAGCCGGCTGGGTGGATGTGCATGGGGCCCTGCCCCTGCGCTCGGCCACCGCAGCCCTGGCCCTGCTCACGGCGCTGCTGGTGTGGCTGCCGCTGCCGCGGCGGGGCTGGCGCCTCCGCTTGGGGGGGAGTGCCGCCGGCCTGCTGCTGGCCCTGCCCCTGCTGGAGGCCCTGCTGCTGCCGCTGGTGCAATTGCTGGTGGTGACGCCGCGGGAGCTGGAGCGGGAGCGCCCCTATCTGAAACGCTCGATCGCCGCCACCCGCGCCGCCTTCCAGCTCGACCACGTGCGTTCGCGCGACGTCAATCCCAACCCCCGGATCAGCCGGGCCGACCTGGCCCGCAGTGAGGCCACGATCCGCAACATCCGGCTCTGGGACTCCCAGCCACTGCTGGCCACCAACCGCCAGCTGCAGCAGCTGCGGGTGTTTTATCGCTTCTCGGAGCCCTCGGTGGATCGCTACGCCATCGGCGGTCCAGTTCGTCCCCAGCAGCAGCAGGTGATCATCACCGCCAGGGAGATGGACATCTCAGACCTGCAGGCCTCGGCCCGCACCTGGCTCAACCGCCATCTGGTGTTCACCCACGGCCAGGGCTTCACCGTGTCGCCGGTGAACACCAGCAGCCCCGATGGCCTGCCGGAGTACTTCATCAGCGACCTGGGCTCCAACAGCCGGATCAGCGGCAGCGATGAACTGGGGATCAGTCGCGACCAGGTGAAGGCGGCCATTCCCGTCGGCCGTCCCAGCCTCTACTACGGCACCCTGCCGCTGCCCTATGCGCTGGTGCCCACCCGGGTGCGCGAATTCAGCTACCCCGAGGGCGACATCAATATCTACACCCACTACGACGGCGACTCCGGGGTGCCCCT
Source organism: Cyanobacteriota bacterium (assembly GCA_046081805.1). GTDB lineage: Bacteria > Cyanobacteriota > Cyanobacteriia > PCC-6307 > Cyanobiaceae > UBA5018. Next base: position 175 of record JBJTWP010000290.1, on the reverse strand, counting down.
CGCCCATGGCCTGGCCCGCTTTGCGGCCGCCACCTACCTCGGTGAGCCGCGGCTGCTGGTGGAGGGCTCGCTCACGCCTCAGACGCGGCTGCTGCTGCGCCGCGAGGTGCGCGAACGGCTGCGGCGGCTCGCCCCCTTCGTGTCCTTCGAGGCCGAGCCCTATCTGGTGTCGGTG
>JBJTWP010000289.1:0-3208 GCA_046081805.1 Cyanobacteriota bacterium | reverse complement strand
GATTGCCTTCCTGTTCATCTTCTATGAGTTCTTCGGGATCCTCACCAACCTCTACGGCGGCTGGCTGGGGGCCCGCTTCGGCCTCAAGCTCACCCTCTGGATCGGCACCCTGCTGCAGATCGGCGCCCTGCTGCTACTGGTGCCCGTCGCCGACAGCTGGCCCAAGGCCTTGTCAGTGGCCTGGGTGATGCTGGCCCAGGCGATCAGCGGCATCGCCAAGGATCTCGAGAAGATGAGTGCCAAGAGCGCCATCCGCGTGGTGGTGCCTGAAACCCCGGAGGATCAGGCCAAAGGCGAGCAGCAGCTGTTCCGCTGGGTGGCCATCCTCACCGGCGCCAAGAACGGCCTCAAGGGCCTCGGTTTCTTTGTGGGCGGCCTGCTGCTCTACGCCGTGGGGTTCAACAAGGCCGTGATCGTGATGGCGGCCTGGCTGGCGCTGGCCTTCCTGCTCACCCTGCTGCTGCCCCGCGACATCGGCCGGATGAAGAGCAAGCCCGCCTTCAAGGCCCTGTTCTCCAAGAGCGAGGGCATCAATGTGCTCTCGTTGGCCCGCTTTTTTCTGTTCGGTGCCCGCGATGTGTGGTTTGTGGTGGCCCTGCCGGTGTTTCTGCAGCAGGCCCTGGGCTGGCGCTTCTGGGAGGTGGGCGGCTTCATGGGCCTGTGGGTGATCGGCTACGGCCTCGTGCAGGGTTCAGCGCCGAGCCTGCGTCGCGCCTGGGGCCAGCGCCGGCCACCGGGCCCCAGCGCCGTGCAGTTCTGGGCCGCCCTGCTCAGCGCCATCCCCGCCCTGATGGCGATCAGCCTCTGGCGAGAGGTGGGCAACCCCGCGCTCACCGTGGTGGTGGGCCTGGCGGTGTTCGGGGTGGTGTTCGCCATGAATTCCTCGATCCACAGCTACATGATCCTGGCCTACACCGAGGCCGAAGATGTGAGCCTGAATGTGGGCTTCTATTACATGGCCAATGCCTCCGGCCGCCTGGTGGGCACCCTGCTCTCCGGCGGCCTGTTTCTGGTGGGCGGCATCCAAGCCTGCCTGTGGGCCTCGGCCGTGATGGTGGCGCTGGCCTACGCGGCCAGCACCAGGCTGCCCACACCGCCCCGGCAGCTCAGCCCGGCGAGCTGAGCGGCAACCTTGAGTCGGCTTTGCGGCCAGCAGCATGGGGACAGCTCAGAGGCCGCCCACGACAGGGTCAGGCGCTCCAGCCCCGCCCGGCGGCCAGCCTGGAGGCCTCCTCCACAGCCATGACGCAGCGCTGGGCGCGACGTTTGGCGTCGTCCTGCCCCTGGGCCCGCAGCACATAGGCCTCCATCGCGTCCGGCGTTTCAATCAGCGCCAACAGGCCCGTGGGGCGCGCACCGATGCAGGCATCAGCGAGCAGACGGGTCACCAGGCCGCGTTCCCACAGCAGCCCCCCTGCGGAGCCGGGCTCGAACAGCTGCTGGCGCAGCACAGCCAGCAGCGACTGCTTGAAGGCCTCGAGCTGCCCGGGCCGCAGCCGCCGGCTGTTGGGCAGGCCCGCTGCGGGGCCGGGCGGGAGATCGGCGGGGCGATCCGGGGTGTGCTCCACGCTCCAGCTCAGCCCCGTGCCCGGCAGCCCCACGGTGGTGCGCGGCCCACCGCTGCGGTTCACCGGGATGTTGAACGAGGCGCCGCGCCCGCCCACGGAGATCGAACTCAGTCCGCCACTGGAGAAGTTGAATCTCAACGGGCCCAGGCGGGCGGAGCGGCGAAAGCGGAAGCCCATGGCGATCAGTGACAGAGCCCCAGATTGGCCTGGACCACCCCATCCCAGCCAAACCATGCAGCAACTGCTCCGCTGCTAGCCGTCTATCGCGATGGGCTGCTCACCATCACCGCGACCCCCATGCCGTCGCCGCTGCCGCCAGGTCGGAAGGTGATCGCCGATAATCCGTTCAACTGTGGGCCATGGCCATGAACCCTGTGCGCGTGGGTGTCATCGGCATCGGCAACATGGGCTGGCATCACGCCCGTGTCCTCAGCCTCCTGCGCGATGCAGACCTGGTGGGTGTGGCCGACCCCCATGAAGCCCGCGGCCAGCTCGCCACCGAACAGTTCGACTGTCGCTGGTTCCCCGACTACACGGCGATGCTCAGCGAGGTGGAGGCGGTCTGCATCGCCGTGCCCACCCTGCTGCACCATCGCGTGGGTCTGGCCTGCCTGCGGGCAGGCCTGCATGTGCTGATCGAGAAGCCGATCGCCGCCAGCCAGGACGAGGCGGCCGATCTGATCGCCGCCGCCGACCAGGCCGGCCGGCTCCTGCAGGTGGGTCACATCGAGCGCTTCAACCCGGCATTCCGCGAGTTGCTGAAGGTGGTGGTCGGAGAGGAGGTGGTGGTGCTGGAGGCCCGCCGTCACAGCCCGAATCCCGACCGCGCCAATGATGTATCGGTGGTGTTCGATCTGATGATCCACGACATCGATCTGGTGTTGGAGCTGGCCGCATCACCCGTGTTGCGCCTGGCCGCCGCCGGGGGGCGCAGCGCCGAGGGGCCGATCGACTACGTGAACGCCACCCTGGGCTTTGCTAACGGCGTTGTGGCGAGCCTCACCTCCAGCAAGATGGCGCACCGCAAGATCCGCAGCCTCAGCGCCCACTGCCGCAACGCGCTGGTGGAAACCGACTTCCTCAACCGCACCCTGCAGATTCACCGCCGGGCCCACGAGTCGGTGAGTGCCGACCATGGCGAGCTGGTGTACCGCTCCGACGGGGTGATCGAAGAGGTGAGCACCACCTCGATCGAGCCCCTCTACGCCGAACTGGAGCACTTCCTGCGCTGCGTGCGCGGCGAGGAGACGCCGGCGGTGGATGGCCTCCAGGCCTCCCGCGCCCTGCAGCTCGCCGATCTGATCGAACAGTGCGTGGAACAGCCCAGCCTCTGCATGAACCTCGGCGATCCGATCTGAAGATCACCCGGACCTCCAGATCAGCCGATTTCGGTGAGCTGGCGCAGGGCCTCCAGTTGCCAGCGACGACAATCGGCCGGTGAGGAGCGGTAGAAGAGATCCCAGGCCTCCGCTTTGTGGGCTCCGTAGTCGGCAGGGGCGATCTCGGGGTTCTGCTGTTGCCAGCCCACCCGCACGGCGTGACCGATCACCACATCGAGTGCCAGGTCATCGGTGAAGTGCACCTGGGGGTTGGCCCCCACGAAGGTCACCAGGGTGAGCAGGGTTTCGGTGCAGAGCTGG
>JBJTWP010000288.1:0-6461 GCA_046081805.1 Cyanobacteriota bacterium | reverse complement strand
GGCCACCGCGGGGGGTGAGGCTGAGGCAGCCCTGGCGGCCGTGCTGCAGCAGGGGCGCCAGGGGGCCGGTGAGTTCCGCCAGGCCGATCGGACTCCAGTACACGGCCTGCTCCTGCTGCAACCGGTCGAGACAGCGGCGCTCCAGGCCCCGCCGCTGGCGGCTGGCGGCAGCCAGCTGATCCTGCAGCTGGCGCCGCGACAGTGGATCCGGGGCCACCACCACCAGGTCGTCCAGCGTCAGCACTCCGGCAGGAAGACGGGCGGCCTGGCGTGGCCTGGCAAAGGCCAGGAAGGCATCGCCGTCACCATCGCGGGCCCAGAACTGCCACCAGAGGTTGCGTTGTTCCCGCCAGAGCCCCTGGGCAGCTCTGGTGCCAAGCCGTTGCCGCCAGAGCTGCGGCACCGGACGCTCGGGGGCCGAGGGGAAACTCTGCAGCAGGGACACCTGGGGCAACAACCGCTCCAGTCCCGTGGCCCGCGGGCGCGGAGCCATCCACAGGCCGACGGCCGGAGCCAGGAGGAGGACAGCGGTGAGCAGGCTGGTGGTCCGTAGAGGCCAGCCGGGAAGCCGCAGAACCATCACACGGGCAGCTCCGAGGGGGCAGCCTGCCAGGGCGCCGGACCATAGAGGGTGGTGCGACGGCGGACGGGCCGGCCCAGGCGGCGGGCGGCGGCCTCCAGGGCCTGGGGTGACTGGCAGGTGCCGCCCTGGGCGCCCGCCATCGTGGTGATGTGCTCCTCCATCAGGGTTCCGCCCAGATCGTTGCAGCCCCAGCGCAGGGCTTCGCCGGCCCCGGCAAGGGTGAGCTTCACCCAGCTGGGCTGATGATTGACGAAGGCAGGCCCCAGCAGCAGACGGGCCTGGGCCGTGAGCCGCAGCATCGCCATCAGATCGGGCTGCCCTCGGCCCACCCGCTGCCGCAGGGGGGCTGGGGCCGCCTGGCCGACGAAGGGGAGCAGCACGAATTCACTGAAGCCTGGCCAACCCTGCCGCTGGGCATGACGCTGCAGGGCCAGCAGGGTGAGCAGGTGGGCCACCCGGTCGGCAGGGGCCTCGATGTGGCCGGCCATCAAGGTGGCGGTGCTGGCCAGGCCAGCGGCGTGCACCTGCAGGATCACGGCGCACCAGGCCCGGGCACTGAGCTTCTCCGGGCAGAGCACCCGCCGCACCCGCTCCGTGAGCACCTCAGCCGCCGTGCCCGGTACCGAACCCAGGCCCGCCGCCTTGAGCCGCTCGATCACGTCCGTCAACGGCAGGCCATCGCCCTCCGCCAGAAACAGCAGCTCCTGGGGCGAGAAGGCGTGGAGATGGATGCCCGGGGCGGCGGCATGGAGGTCGAGCAGCAACTGTTCGGCGTAGGCCGTGAAGCTGCCGTGGAGCGTGGCGGCCGGGTTGAGCCCCCCCTGCACGCAGAGCTCGCTGGCGCCGTCAGCCTGCGCCTCAGCGGCACGGCGCTGCAGTTCAGTCCGTTCGAGCCAGTAGGCCCCGGGCTGCCCCGGATCCCGGCGGAAGGCGCAGAAACTGCAGTGTTGGCTGCAGTGGTTTGAGACGTTGAGGTTGCGATTCACCACGTAGGTGACCGTCGCGCCCGCCAGCCGGGCGCGGGCCCCATCGGCGGCGCGACGCAGCTGTTCCTGCCCCTGCGGCTGCAGATCGAGCTCCAGCAGAGCGAGCCCGGAGGCCGACAGCCGCTGGATCAGCCTCTGATCTGCGCCCTCCGGGCCACCGCCAATGGGGCCCGGGGCCGCAGCGCCAGCTGAAACAGCGGCTGGAGCGGGAGCTGAAACGGCGTCATTGTGGGCCCCATCGATGGCGTCCAGCAACTCCGACAGGGATCCTGGCGCAGGCTCCGAGGGGCCAGGAGGCGACACCAGCAGCTGTCGTGCCCGCTCCCAGGCCCAGGGCACCAGGCTCACGGGCGGCGACTGGGGTCGGCGGCCTGGCGGCGGCGGCGGTCACGCCACTCGACGGTGGAGAGGTAGATCACCCCGCCACTCACGAACACAAGCAGACCGATCGCCGTCCAGGACAGCAGTTGTGGCAGCAGGGCCACGGTCGCTGGGACTGCCGCTGGGGCTGCCAGTGGGACTTCCCGGGAGACGAGCTCGGTCACGCCAGCGGAATCCACGGCGACGGGGATGGGATCAGAAATTGATGCTGCCGTCGCCATGGCGGCCCCAGACCACCATGGCAATCGAAAAGCTGAACAGGGCGGCGAGGGAGGCCCAGCCAACGGTGATCAGCATCGCGGGTGCGTCGTTGTAGTCAGGCCAGTGTACCTAGGCTTGGGCGCACCTCGCTTCCCCCGCCTTGAGCACAGGCTTGAGCATGGCCCCGTTCACTGGCCTGGCCTCATCCAGCTGGGGCGTTTCGGCAGTGGCGTCAGCGGCGGCGTTATCGGCGGTGTCACCGACGGCTGTGCAGGAGCGGCAGCGGTCGCGCCAGTCGTATCCCAACTTCAAGGTGGTGGTGCTCGATGACGACGTGAACACCTTCCAGCATGTGGTGGAGTGCCTGCTGCGCTACATCCCTGGGATGCAGCCCGACCGGGCCTGGGCCCTGGCCCATGAGATCGATGGCGAAGGTTCGGCGGTGGTCTGGTGCGGGCCCCAGGAGCAGGCCGAGCTCTATCACCAGCAGCTCGGCGCCGAGGGGCTCACCATGGCTCCGCTGGAACCCGCCTGACCCCCATGGGCCGGCTGGTGATCACCCACAGCACCTACCTGGAGGGGCTGATTCCAGTGCTGCGCCAGCTGGCCCAGCAACCAGGCATCGACACGGTGACGCCCGCCGTGATCTGCCGTGTCAAGGGTCGCTCTCCCAGCCTGCGGCTGCGGGTCTCTGCGCCGATCACCGGTGGACACAAGCTGCTGGCTCGCCTGGCCTCCGGCGCCCAGGAGGTGTTTGTGGTGACGGCCCTCAGCCGCGAGCAGCTGCAGCGGACCGTCGATGGGCTGCTGGGCCCTTGCTGATCGGTTCAACCGGCCTCCGGCGGTCTCCCGTCGTAGTGAGCCGTCGCACTGAACACGGCGAAGGCGCCACCATCGCGGAACCAGGGCTCATCCACCAGGGCAAGATCCACAGGCCGCAGGTCCCAGCGCAGCTGCAGATCGTTCAGGTACTCGGTCCGATCGATCTGCCGGGCCTGCCAGTGCACCACCGCGAAACGACGCGCACGCACGCAAATCAGGCCCGAGGCGTCTTCCTGAATCTCCTCCTGCAGCAGGAAGGTGCGAAAGCGGGAAGCCAGCGGGCGGCCGGGCTGAAGCAACGCGCCCTCCAGGGGGTATTTGCGCAGATAGAGCTGGCGTGCCCTGGGAAACAGGGGGCTCGGCGCCCTGGTCAGCAGCGCCACAAAGGCCTCCTGGAAGCTGATGTCAGCCATCGCGCTGAACCCGGCCGGTCCTCCAAGAATGCACGGCCGGCGGTGTCCAGGTCGGAGCGGGCCACCCAGGCGGGCCGCCCCGGGGCAGGGGCGGTGGAGTGGGGGGAGGCCTGAGGTGGCGATGAGCTCGCCATCGGTGGCTGTGAGACCAGCCGGATGGCGTGCTGGAGCTGGGCTGATCAGCGGCTCGGTGGTTTCACCTCAACGGAGCAGATGCTGGTGTAGTTGGGCTGGGGGCTGTCGATCACCGAGCACTGCAGCCGGGTGACCTCAACGCCCTCCGGCACCTGCACCAGGGCCGCACGCCGTGCCTGGTGCAGATCCCAGCGTCCAGTGACGCTGTAGCCCGACGCCTGGGCCGCCGGATCCATGCTGAGCAACAGGGCCACGCCGGCCGCCAACAGAGATGGCAAACGCATGCACACCTTGCAATGGACGTCCCGTCATAGGTGGAACCACCAGCGGCGACGGGGCGCAAATCTGATGGAGAGCTGCGGCAGTCAAGAACAAACAGGGCTCAGCCCGACCCGCTGTGAAACCTGCCGGATGGCGTGTCCAGCCTCCAGCCGAGCGGACGAGTCAGGGATGGGCTCTGGACAGTAGAAGCTGCATAACAAAAGGGTGAACCGCCGTGCCGTGGTGCCCCAGTGTTTCGACCTGGATGAACCAGAAGGGGGTCAAGGGCGGGGCGCCGTTTCCAGCGACGAGGCCGGCTTACGTTGCTTCCGCTGCAGACCCCCATGTCGAAGGGGAGTCAGATCAGAAAACTGTGAAAGGCAGTCACCAACACGGCAGTCCGGACGAAGTTTAAGCGGATTCCGGCGGTAACGGCCAGATGGCGCGCACGGCGGCGAGCCGCTCCCGCGCCTCCTGCTCGCGCGCCTCCGCCGTGCTGCCCTTCAGCAGCAGGGTGAGGTGGCCGAGCTTGCGACCCAGGCTGGCGCCCTGTTTGCCATACCAGTGCAGGCTGGCGCCGGGCAGGGCAGCCAGGGCCTGCCTCTGGGGTTCGTAGTCGGGGTCGCCGGCTGAGAAGCCCAGCAGATTCACCATCAGGGCACCCGGGGCGATGAGTTCCGTGGCGGCAAGGGGCCAACCGGCCACGATGCGGGCCTGCTGGGTGAACTGGCTGGTGCGCGAGGCCTCGATGGTGAGATGGGCGAAATTGTGGGTGCGGGGCGCGATCTCGTTCACCAGCAGGCCCGCCGAGCCGTAGAAGAACTCGATTGTCAGCACCCCCACGTAGTTGAGGGCGGTCACCAGGGAGCAGGCGATGTTGCGGGCAAAGGCCTGCACCGCATGGGGCACCGCGGCTGGCGTAAGCACCCAGTCACACACCTGGCGGTGTTGATGGGTCTGGGCCAGGGGCCACACTTCAACCCGCCCGGAGCTGTCGCGGGCCACGCTGATCGCCAGCTCCTGCTCGAAGGCCACCAGCTCCTCCAGAAACCAGTCGGTGGCGCTGACCCGCTGGAGCAGGGCCGCCAGGCTGGCGGGCGACTGGAGCACGGCGGTGCCCTTGCCGTCGTAGCCGCCGCTGGCGGCCTTGGCCATCAGCGGAAAGGCCATGTCCTCCGGCAGGGTCTCGCCCTTGGCCGGGATCTCACACCAGCGGGGGGTGGGCAACCGCAGCCGGTCCAGCCACTGGCGCTGACTGCGCTTGCACACCAGGGGCTCCAGGGCCTCCAGCGAGGGCACGAAGCGCACCCCGGACGCGGCCAGCGGCCGGAGAGTCTGCAGATCCAGCCATTCGTTTTCAAAGGTGATCGCCTGGCTGCGGCGGGCCAGTTCGGCGGTGGCGGCCGCATCGCGCAGATCGGCCTGGACCACGCTGCTGGCGCTGCGCGCAGCGGGGTCGGCCGGGCCGGGGGTGAGCACGTTGACCGCAATGCCCAGCTCGGCCGCCGCCTGGCTGAGCATCCAGGCCAGCTGGCCGCCGCCCACCACACCGATCGCGGTGCCCGATGGGGCGCCACCGCCGCCGTTTGCCTGGTGGGTGCGTTCGCTGCTGCTCACCGCCACTGCGCCAATCGGACAGTTTCCCATTGTCGGAAGCGCTGCTGCAGGGACGCTGCCCCCGGGGGTGGGGCAACTGCATGGCCAGGGCCAACGGCCCGGAGGGGCAGCAATCGCGACACGGGGCAGCCACGCCTGGGCTCAGCTGAACCCCCGGTCGCCCGCCCAGGCGAAGCGGATCAGGCTCAGCACCAGCACCATCAGAAACAGCGCCAGACCCACCGTGCAGGCGTAGCTGATCTCCAGCTCGGAGAAGGCCTGCTCGTACACGTAGTACACGATCGTCTTGGTGGCGTCGGCGGGGCCCCCCTGGGTCATCAGGAACACCTCCTCGAACACCTTGGTGGCGGCGATGGCGGAGATCACCGCCACCAAAGTGAGGTAGGGCCGCAGCAGCGGCAAGGTGATGTCGAGATGCTTGCGCCAGCCCTCACTGCCGTCGAGCTCAGCCGCCTCGTAGATCTCCCTGGGGATCCCCTGCAGGCCCGCCAGGAAGATCACCATGTAATACCCCAGACCCTTCCAAAGGGTCACGACCATCACCGAGGGCAGGGCCAGCAGCGGTGAGGTGAGAAAGCCGATCGGGCTGAAGGCGTCGCCCAGCAGCGCGCCCAGCCAACCGTCGCGCAGTAGCGCGCTCAACCAACTATTGATCAGGCCGTTCTCGGCGTAGATCCAGCGGAAGGCGATCGCCGCCACCACGATCGACACCAGCACCGGGGTGTAGAGCGCGCCGCGGAACCAGTGGATGCCGGGCAGCTGGCGGTTCACCAGCACCGCCAGGGCCAGGGCCCCCAGCACGATCGGCGGCACCACCCCCAACAGATAGAGGAGCGTGGTGCCCGCCACCCGGAAGAACATCGGGTCGGCCAGCAGCCGGCGCACGTTGGCCAGACCCACGAAGCGCAGCGGCTCGCTCACATCCAGGCCGGCCTGGCTGAAGCTCATCACCAGGGCCATCGCGGCCGGGATCAGCACCGACAGCCCGATCAGCAGCAGTGCCGGCGTGAGGAAGGCCCAGGCGGTGGCACTGCCGGCACCCGGGGAGCGGGGGGGCATGGG
>JBJTWP010000287.1:0-4326 GCA_046081805.1 Cyanobacteriota bacterium | reverse complement strand
GTTGCGGATGCGGGCCGTGAGCCGCTGGCCCACCGCCTGCACGTTGAAGGTCTGCACCCCCTGCAACCCCAGCCGGGTGAGCACCGCCACCACCAGCAGCAGCACCAGGGTGCGCAGGGCCACTGGCGTGGGCAGCGCCGCCAGCCAGGGCAGCACGGATTCATTGGCGGCACCGCCGCCGCGCCGCAGCACGGCGATGGCCTGGCCCACCAACAGGGGCTGGACCGCAGCCGCAAAGGCCACGGGGATCAGCAGGATCAGGGTGAGGGTGAGCCGGCGGCGGTCGCGGCCCAGGTAGGGCAGCAGGCGCAGCAGCCGCTCCCGGTCGCGTCGTGCCATCAGGCCGGCACCACGGCGGTCGAGACGGCGAACTCAGCCGCGGCCGCGGCGACAACATCGGCGGCGACGCGATCGACGATCGCCTGCAGCGGACCATCGTCGAGGCGCATGGCCAGGGGATGGCCAATCAGACGGGCGGTGCTGTGGAACAGATCTTCAATCGCCACCAGGCCGTTCTCCTGGAGCGTGCGGCCGGTGGCCACCAGATCCACAATCGCCTCGCTGATGCCGGTGATCGGGCCCAGTTCCACCGAGCCGGCCAGGTGGATCAGCTCCACCGGCAGGTCGAGCTGCTGGAAGAAGCTCTCGGCGCAACGGGTGAACTTGCTCGCCACGCGGCAGTGGGCCGGCAGGTCGGCGGCCCGGCGGTAGCCGCTGCTGGCCTTCACCGCCACACTCATGCGGCAGCCGCCGAAGCCCAGGTCCACCAGCTGGGCCACGGGCAGCTGGGCCTCCTGCAGCACATCGAAGCCCACCACACCGAGCTGGGCCTGGCCGTAGGCCACATACACCGGCACATCGGCGTTGCGCACCAGCAGGGCGCGGGCACGGCCACAGGCGCTGGGCACCATCAGCAGGCGGTTGCCCGGCTCCAGCACCGCCGCGAAGTCGAGACCGGCAGCGGCGAAGCGCCGCACGGAATCCCTGAGCAGGGCGCCTTTGGCCAGCGCCACGGTGATCATGGACATCGCCCCAGGCCGCCAAGCGGACTTTACCGATGCACTCCACGCTCGAAGACTGGCAGGTGTGGCTGGTGCCCGCCCTCAGCGACAACGTGGTGCCGGTGCTGCAGCGGGGCCAGCTGGCGGCGGTGGTGGACCCCGCCGAAACCGAGCCCGTGGCCCGGGCCCTGGCGCAGCGGGGGCTGGAGCTGGTGGCGATCCTGCACACCCACCATCACCACGACCACATCGGCGGCACCCCGGGGCTGCTGCAGCGCTGGCCCCGGGCCCAGGTGATCGCGGCCGCCAGCGACAGGGCCCGCATCCCGCTGCAGACCTGGGGCGTGGCCGACGGCGAGCGGTTCGAGCTGCTGGGCCGGGCGGTGGAGGTGCTGGCAGTGCCGGGGCACACCGCCCACCACATCGCCTTCCACCTGCCGGCCAGCGGCGGGGAGCCCGGCGAGCTGTTCTGCGGCGACACCCTGTTTGCCGGGGGCTGCGGCCGGCTGTTCGAGGGCACGCCGGCCCAGATGCACGCCTCCCTGGGGCGCCTGGCGCTCCTGCCCGAGGCCACGCGCGTGTGGTGCGCCCACGAGTACACCGAGGCCAACCTGCGCTGGGCCGAGGCCCTGCTGCCGCTCGATCACCCGGCGGCAGCGGCGGTGCACCAGCGCCTGGCCGAAGCACGGCAGATCCGCGGCGACGGCGGCTTCACCATCCCGAGCACGATCGGCCAGGAGCGCGCCACCAATCTCTTCCTGCGGGCCGCGACGGCGGACGAGCTGGGCGCGCTGCGGCGGCACAAGGACAGCTGGCGTGGCTGAATGCCCTCAGGAGCAGGCCTGGCTGAATGCCCCCGGGAGCAGGCACGGACCGGTCGCTCAGATCGCCACCAACGGCAGGCACTGGGGGAACAGGCGGGCCTGGGCCCCGGGCACCAGACCCAGCCGACAGCGCTGGCCGCGGGCATAGCTGCGCTCCAGCGGCAACCGCAACCGCAGCCGCTGGCTCCCGCACTGCACCTGATAGAGCCATTCGCGCCCCAGGTATTCCCGGCCCAGCACCCAGGCTTCTGCCGTGTCGTCGGGCGTGAGGGTGAGGGCGTCTGGCGCCACCATCACTTCCGCATCCGCGCCGAGCGGGGGGAGAGGTTCCAGCGGTCGCAGGGCCCCCAGCGCCGTGTGCAGCAGCCCCTCCTGCAGCCGCACTGCCAGTCCATTGGCCTGCAGCACAAAACCGGCCACGAAGGCCGTGGCGGGGTTCTCGACGAGATCCCGAGGCGGGGCGCACTGATGGAGCACCCCATCCCGCAGCACGGCCACCCGATCGCAGATGGCGAGCGACTCCTCGGGGTCATGGGTCACGATCACACCGCTCGCGCCGCAACGGGCCAGCACCTCAGGCAACTCGCTGCGCAGATGGAGCCGCACCGCCACATCCAGATTGGAGAACGGCTCATCGAGCAGCACCACCGCCGGTTGGGGAGCCAGGGCGCGGGCCAGGGCAAGACGCTGGCGCTGACCGCCGGACAGCTCGTGGGGGTAGCGGCGCTCCAGACCCGCCAGACCCAGCAGCTCCAACAACCAGCCCACCCGGCTGGTGTCCGCGCCGCGCCGCAGACCGAAGCAGGCATTGCGCCAGGCATCGAGGTGCGGGAAGAGGGCGTAGTCCTGAAACACCATCCCCACCCCGCGCCGCTCAGGCGGCAGCCAGCGCCCCTCGCCGGCCACCACCCGTCCATCGAGGCGCACCACCCCGCGCTCCGGCTGCTCGAAGCCGGCGATCAGGCGCAGCAGGGTGGTCTTGCCGCAGCCGGACGGGCCCAGCAGCCCCACCAGTTCCCCGGCGTGCAGGGTGAAATCAATCCCGCGCAGGGTGGGAGCCTCGGCGGAGTACCGGTGCCAGACGCCGTTGAGGGAGACCGGCTCTGGCGTGGTCGCCACGGTGACAATGGACTGAGGGATGGCGAAAACGATCGGTCGCCAGGCTTGAAAGCCATAAGCTCAGCCCCCATCCTTACCCCGTCAGCCTGTCTATGGGCCCCGTTCCCGTGCCCGAGCCCGTGCCCGACCCCGTGGTCACCAGTCAGGCCCCGGCGCCGGTGGGGCCCTACAACCAGGCGGTGAAGGCGGCTGGGCTGTTGTTCTGCTCCGGCCAGATCGCCCTCGACCCAGGCAGCGGCGAGATGGTGGGCGGCGGCGATGTGGAGGCGGAGACCCGCCAGGTTCTGGCCAATCTCGTCGCGGTGCTGGCCGAGGCCGGCTGCACGCCCCAGCAGGTGGTGCGTACCACCGTGTTTCTGGCCGATCTGGCCGATTTCGGCCGCGTCAACGCCATCTACGCCGAAACCTTCGGCCGCGGCGTCTCACCAGCCCGGGCCTGCGTAGAAGTGGCCGCCCTGCCGAAAGGGGCGCGGGTGGAAATCGACTGCATCGCCCTCCTCGCCTAGCTGGGGCCGCTCAGGCGAGGCAGCCGCCGGCATCGACAGCCCCAGCCAGCGGCCCGATGCACTCAGCAGCCCTGGCCCGCCACTCCATGTGTTGAAACCCACACCAACGAACCATGCCTGGAGCGGAGCTGGCCGGGCCCTATGCTTCTTGCAACGGGGTGTAGCGCAGTTTGGTAGCGCGCCTGCTTTGGGAGCAGGATGTCGCAGGTTCGAATCCTGTCACCCCGACTGGGATCTTCCGGATTGACCGCCAATCAGGTGTGCTGATCTATGAGCTCAACTGTGAGAGGGTGTCTCCCGGCGACGGCCGAGACCACGATAGGCAGCAGACCGCCGAGCTGGATCTGGCCCTGTTCACGGGCATGGGCCAGGCGCGCCACCTGATCCGCGCCACCTGATCAACGTGCACCGTGCGGGTGGGGTGGTGGTCTGCGACGCCACTGGCGCGGGAGTTCTTCTGCTCCCTCAGCCCGGCGGTGCAGAGCGCGGAAGCTGAGGTGCCCATGCACACCAGCCCAAACCAAACCATTTATTCTACTTCTCCCGCAGGCCCTAGGCAATGCGCGTCAATGCCGATTGTGCGGTGCTGCCCACCGAGCCAAGCTGGGTTCAACCAGCCAGGAGGCGTCCGCCATGGACGACACGCCACCGCGTTAGTCACCAGAAGCACCGCTGACTGCAGGCCCCTGCTCCAACAGTCTTCACCCATCCGTGGGCGCGTCGTTCAGCCGGGCAGGAGAGCAGCCTGAGTCGCTGCATCTCACCCTGTGCGCCTGGCTGATCGACACTCCATTGCACCGCCGAAGGTGCCCCAGGAGACCCAACAGCCCACCACTGGACTGCCCGGCCCCAGGCGCCAACGCCAGCCGCTTCGTC
>JBJTWP010000286.1:0-4153 GCA_046081805.1 Cyanobacteriota bacterium | reverse complement strand
TCGCTGCCGGGGGCCAGGCGCACCAGGGTGTGATCGGCGCGGCGCAGGCTGCGGGCCACCAGCCGGCTGAGGCTGAGGTGGTGGGGCCACGCCTGGCGTCCCTCGCTGCGCAGCAGATCCTTGAGCTGTTCGTGGGCGCGGGCTTCGAGCATCGACCGCCTCCCAACGTCCGCTGGATCGTAGGAAGCTGGCCTGAGCGCACCGCATCCGTCATGACCATCGCGAGCGGCCTGTCCCTGCGGGGGCCGGTGGGGGTGGTGGGCCTGGGGCTGATCGGGGGCTCGATCGGGCTGGATCTGCGGGCCCAGGGCATCGAGGTGCGGGCGCTGGTGCATCGGGCCGTCACCGCGAATCGGGCGCGGCAGCGCGGCCTGGCCGATCAGGTGGCCACCGATCCGGCCGTGCTGGCCGGCTGCCGGCTGGTGGTGCTGGCCCTGCCCCTGGATCGGTTGCTGCATCCCACCCCGGAGCTGGTGGCGGCATTGCCACTCGAGGCGGCGATCACCGATGTGGGCTCGGTGAAGGCGCCGGTGCTGGCGCGCTGGCAGCCGCTGCATCCGCGCTTCGTGGCCAGCCACCCGATGGCCGGCACGGCCCAGGCGGGGGTGGAAGCGGGCCTGGGCGGGCTGTTTGCGGATCGCCCCTGGGTGGCCACGCCCGGTCCGGCCACCGACCGGCAGGCGTTGGCCCAGGTGCAGGCCCTGGCGGCGGCGCTGGGATCCCGCTGGCTCGAGTGCGCTGCCGAGGCCCACGACCGGGCCGTGGCCCTGATCTCCCATGCGCCGGTGCTGGTGAGTGCGGCCCTGCTGCTGGCGGCCGATCGCGCTGCCCAGGCGGGCGCCGTCAGCGGGGTCGCCGAGCTGCCCGAGCTGGTGCGGGCCCTGGCCTCGAGCGGCTTTGCCGACACCACGCGCGTGGGGGGCGGCAACCCGCAGCTCGGCACGCTGATGGCCCGCCACAACCGCGACGCCGTGCTGGCGGCGCTGGGCCACTACCGCCAGGCCCTCGAGGCCCTGGAGCAGGAGCTGAGCAGCGGCGCCTGGCCCGCCCTGCAGGCCGACCTGGAGCGCTGCCAGCGGCTGCGGCCCGAATTCCTCTGAGGGGGACGCCTCAGCCCAGCTGCAGCTGCTGCCCCTTCGCCGCCAGCAGCTGGCGGCAGGCCGTGAGGGCCGAGAGGCTCACCCCGGCGGTGCCTTCGCCCGGATAGATGCTGTCGCCGCAGAGCCACAGGCCCGGCAGGGGCGTGCGGCTGGCCAGCCCGAAGGGCCCGAAGCGGCTGGGACGCTGACCCAGCCCGCCCACGTAGCCGAAAGGCCGGCCTGTCCAGCGCTCGAAGGCCCGCGGCGTGGAGAGTTCGGCGTGTCGCCAGTCGCCGGGCTCCAGCCCCAGCAACTGGCGCAGGCCCCGCTGCATGCCGGCCATCGCCTCAGCCTTGGCGGCGGCATAGGCCGCGGGCTCCAGGGCGAACCAGGGTCTGGCCGGAGTGAACACGCTGGCGATCACGGTGGCCTGCCCAGCCGGTGCCCGGCCATCGCCCTCCTGGCTCACCGACACGAACAGCGAGCCCGGATCGGCCCAGTCGAGCTGGAGGTGGCCCGGCACGGCGGCGGGCAGCCGATCGCGTGGCACGGCTCCGTAGAGCACGAGCGCACCCGAGGGTTCGCCGAAGGAGGCGATGCGCTCCGCGTAACCGCAGGGCAGCGCCTCACCCAGCAGCGCCGGCAGCAGCTGGGGCGGCACGCTGCACACCACATCCGGGGCCTCAAGAGTGGTTTGCTGGCCGCGTGGGCCGCGGCAGCTGATGCTCCAGCCCCCCTGGGGGAGGGGGCGCAGGCTGTCCACCCGGGTACCCAGCTGCAGCGTTCCGCCCCAGCGGGCCAGCGCCTGCTCCAGCCGCTCGGCCAGCACCTGCATCGAGCCCTGCAGATGCCAGAGCCCGAGGGGGGCCTGGGCCATCGCCAGCACCGTGGCGCCGTAGAGCGCGGCGGTGCAATCGGCCGGTTCCTGGGAATAGAGCCGCAGCTGCAGATCGAGGAAGCGCCGCAGGCGGCGGTCGCCCGCGCAGCCGCAGAGCCTGAGCAGATCGGCCACGCTGCTCAGTGCCAGCAGGCCGCTGGCCAGATTCGCCGGCCCCAGGGCTCCGAGCAGTTGGCGCAGGTCCCAGAGGTTGCGGGGCGGCAGCACCGGATCGCGGCCGGCAAACCCCCAGTTGGCCTGGTGCAGCGCCTGGGCCAGCGCCCAGAACCGCTCACTGCCGGGGAACTGGCGCTCGCGCTCGCCTGTCCAGCGCCCCGGATCGCGCCAGAGCCGGATCGGCGGGCTGCCGTCGCCCAGGTGCACGACACAGCCGGGATCCAACGCTGTGGCTTCCGGTGGCTCCACCTCCAGGTGGGCGAACAGGCGCGCGTGGCTGCCGCCGGGCTCCAGACCCGCCACCTGGGTGGCGCCCACATCAAAGGTGTAGGGGCCGCGGCGGAAGGTGCCCGCGCAGCCACCACTCTGGTGATGGGCTTCCAGCAGCAGCACCTGCTTGCCGGCCCTCGCCAGCAGGGCCGCCGCCGTGAGGCCGGCGATGCCGGCCCCGATCACCACCACCTCGGGCCGATCCATCGCGGCATGCTGGCAGCCACGCTTCGCCCGCCGCGCCGTGGCCGCTCCTTCTCTCGCTGCGCTGCGTGGGTGGCTGGCCAGGGAGCTGCCGCAGCTCGGCGACGGGCCCGTGCTGCGGCTGAGCCCGGTGGGGGGCGGCTGCATCCACGCGGCCTGGCGCCTGGTGCTTGCCGATGGCCGTTGCCTGTTCGCCAAAACCAACCAGCTCCAGGCGCTGCCGATGCTGCAGGCTGAGGCCGATGGCCTGCGGGCCCTGGCGCAGGCTGCCGCTGCCGCTGGTTCCGCTGGCCCCAGCCTCACGATCCCGGCCCCGCTGGCGGTGGGGGTGCTCGATGGCCTGGCCCTGCTGGTGCTGCCCTGGCTGGAGCTGGGCGTCCGCGGCGGCAGCGAGGCGTGGCAGCAGCTGGGGGCAGGCCTGGCCCGGTTGCACCGGGCCTCGCTGCCGCTGAATCAGGGCCGCGGCTACGGTTTCGAGGTCGACAACTTCATCGGCTCCGGCCCCCAGGCCAATGGCTGGCTGCCCGAATGGGGACGGTTCTTCCCGGAGCGGCGTCTGGCGCCCCAGCTGGCCTGGCTGCGGCGCAGCGGCGTGGGGCTGCAGGGGGCTGAGGCGCTGCTGGAGCGGGTGCCCCAGTGGCTCGCCGGCCATGGCGCCAAGCCGGTGCTGGTGCACGGCGACCTGTGGAGCGGCAACGCGGCGCTGCTGGCTGGCGGCGGCGGCACGATTTTTGATCCGGCCGCTCACTGGGCTGACCGGGAGGTGGATCTGGCGATGGCGCGGCTGTTCGGCGGCTTCCCGGGCCCGTTCTTCGCCGGGTACAACCAGGAGTGGCCTCTACCCGCCGATGCTGGACGGCGGGTGGAGCTCTACAACCTGTATCACCTGCTCAATCACGCCAACCTGTTCGATGGTGGGCCTGGCGGCAGTTACGGCCACCAGGCCCAGTCCATCCTGCAGCGCTTGCTGGGGGACCTGGGTTGATCAGCCCAGGTATTCCTTGCGCAGGGTCTGGATGCGGGTTACCACGGCGCTGCGCTTCTCACTGGTGGTGAGGTTGGTCCAGCTCCACTGACCCACCACGATCAGGCCCAGCAGCTCCAGCAGCCCCGGCACGATCGGCAGCAGGTTGATGGTGTCGAGCACGCCCTTGATCAGGATCTGGGCCACGATCACGGCCAGGATCACGCCGGTGGCCTTGCCGATCCGGCCCATCTGGTTCCAGTCCACCTGGTCGAGGGTCTGGTTCACCTTGCCGATGATGTCGCCGTAGCGCTCGCTGAAGCTCACACCGGGTTCGGTGCTGGCGGTGGCAGGGGTGGGTTCGGTTGCCGGCTCGGCGGTGGCTTGCTCGAGGGTTTCCGTACTGGTGTCGCCCATTGAGCCTGATCCCCGAATCTGGAACGCCCCATAAGGTATCGGGGTGCCCTTGCGATCGCCAGAGCGGATCGCCGCCCGTGCGGAGCTGCTCACCGTGCTGGAGCGCTGGTTCCTTGCCGGGGCGCCCGAGGAAGCCTGCGCCCTGTTGCTTGGCCGGCGGCACGG
>JBJTWP010000285.1:0-4304 GCA_046081805.1 Cyanobacteriota bacterium | reverse complement strand
GCTGCGCACCCTGCCCGGGCTGGAGCACTGCGTGATGCTGCGCCCCGCCTACGCGGTGGACTACGACTACCTGCCCGCTACCCAGCTCAGGCCGAGCCTGGAAACCAAACGGGTGGCGGGGCTGTTCAGCGCCGGCCAGCTCAATGGCACCACCGGCTATGAGGAGGCGGCGGCCCAGGGCCTGGTGGCGGGTCTCAACGCCGCTCGGCTGGTGCGGGGTGAGCCCAGCGTGCTGTTCCCCCGCGCCGGCAGCTACATCGGCACGATGATCGACGACCTGATCACGAAGGACCTGCGCGAGCCCTACCGGGTGCTCACCAGTCGCAGTGAATACCGCCTGGTGCTGCGCGGCGATAACGCCGACCGGCGGCTCACCCCCCTGGGCCGGGAGCTGGGACTGATCGACGAGCGCCGCTGGGAGCTCCATACCCGCAAGCAGGAGGCGATCGCTGCGGAGACGCGGCGGCTGACGTCGGTGCGACTCAGGGCCAGTGATCCCGTCGCGGCGACGGTGGCAGCGGAAACCGGCGCGCCGATCAAGGGCTCGATCACCCTGGCCGAGCTGCTGCGCCGCCCCGGGTTCCATGGCGGTGATCTCGTGCGCCATGGCCTGGCCGACTCGAACCTTCCCCGCGAGGTGGCCGAGGCGGCTGAGATTGACATCAAGTACAGCGGTTATCTGGCTCGTCAGCAGCAGCAGATTGACCAGATGAAGAAACAGGAGCAGCGCCCGATTCCAGCCGATATCAACTATGCAGCGATCGGGACACTGTCGCGGGAAGCGCGGGAGAAGCTCCGTGAGGTGCAGCCGATCACCCTGGGCCACGCCTCCCGGATTGCCGGGGTGAGCCCTGCTGATGTGACGGCCCTGCTGCTGTGGCTGGAGCTCCAGGCCCGGCGCCCGGCGCGTGGACCCGACCCGCTCACCACCCAGCGGAGCAGCCATCCCCCGCTCACACCCCAGCCCAGCCAGGCCCCTCTGCCAGCCCCTCCACACCTGGACTTTCAGGACGGGAACCAGCAAACTACAGTCAACTTGTCAAGGTAAAAGGTGAAGCGCGGTGAGTAGTATCCAGAGTGTTCCTACAGCGAGGGCTTTCTGGGAACTCCAAGCCGACCAGCTGCTCAATCGCGTGTTCGAGGCGGAGACGGCCATCGAGGTGGAAGTGCTCGACCGTCCGCCCAGGCCGCCGGCTGAGTCCCCAGCACCCTCCGCTCCCCCTTCGCCCCATCCGCAGGCCGCAGCCATCCCCCGCCAACGATCCAGGCGGTTGCCACGACGTTGGCCGGCCTGGTCGGGCAGCAAGCCGAGCCTGATTCTGGCCGCCATCGGCGCCACTGGGCTGGTGGTCTCAGGCAGTGGCCTGCTGCTGATCGGGCTCTGGAATCAGAGCCAGCAGTCGCTGCGGCAGGAGCGCAACCTGATCCTGCTGGAGCGCCTGCGCCAGCTGGGGCCGGCCGCCGCTGCCCTGTCGCCGCCTGATGCTGCCAGCACCACACCGGCTGCCAGGCCAACCGCCGGCACCAGCTCCAGCGAGGGCCTGCCGCCACCGCCTCCCCACGAACCCTGGATGCAGGAGCTAGCCAGTCTGCCCCGCGGCGCCGCTCCGGCCGCCGAGCCGCTGCGGGTGCCCGTGACCCAGGGCATCGCCAGCCCACCGCCAGCCGCCGGTGGTGGCGGTGGCGGTGGTGGCGGAACAAGGTCGGCTGCCGCCAGTCCCAGCGGTGGTGCGGCTCCCCAACTGGTGGGGGTGGTGCAGGTGCCGGGCCGCAGTGGCTCGGCCATTTTCCAAGTGGGGGCCAGCTCCACCAGTGCCGTCGTGGGGGAGAGCATTGGTGGCAGTGGTTGGCGGCTGGTTTCGGCCAGTGGCGACAGCGCCGTGATCGAGCGCGGCGGCGAGCAGCGGCGCCTGAGCATCAGCGGCGGTTTCTAGGCTGGAGGGCCTGGCTGGCAAGGCTGTGATCCCCAACGCGGCGCCAACGCGGTGCTCAGGTTTGCTGCCATCCCCCACCGCCCTGTGGCAGGCCCCGCACCATGATGTGCTGGCCGGCGACAGCAGTCCGGGCCCCGGCCTGGCCCTCACCAGTCCCTGGCGCCTGCTGCTGCTGGGCGATGGCAGTCCCACCCGCCATCTGCAGACCCTGAGTGGCCTGCCGGTGGAGATCGAGGTGATTGCCATGGCGCCCGAACCGGCCGAGCCCGCTGGCGGCCCGCCTCCGGCGGAGATCGCGGACCTGGCCAGCCCGCTGCTGCGGCGCCAGGTATGGCTGCGCTGCGGTGCTGACACCTTGACCTGGGCCGAGAGCTGGTGGAATCAACAGCAGGCCGAGCTGCACCTGCGCGAGCGGGACCAGCCGATCTGGCGCAGCCTCACCAGCGAGCGGGCCGAATTGTTCCGGGAGGTGGATGGCCTGGCCCTGGTGGAAGCTCCCTGGCTGGCGCAGCGCTTCCGCCAGCAGGGGCCCTACTGGGCGCGCCACTACCGCTTCTTCCGAGGCGGCCAGCCGCTCACCGTGATCCGGGAGGTGTTCTCGCCAGCGATCGCCCGCTGGTTGGGCCCCAGTACTGGGGCTTCACGGGGAAGCTTCGTCTAGTCCGCTGCGACAAACCCTGATCCACCAGTGGCCCGAGCTGCTCAGCCCCCTGGCTGCCGGAGCCCCCGGGGTGAATGCCGCTCCGCCGAAGCGATGGCCAGGGCTCTCCCCGACGAGCTGGTGCCTCCGCTGAATGGGGAATGGCACCAGCGGATCTGCAGCGGCCAGGTGGAGCGTCAGGCCAGGCGCAGGGCCTCGGCCTGCCGGGCCGCCGCCTCCAGCAGCTCCCGCAGCCGGTCTTCGTCGGTGTGACTGAGGTTGGTGCGCAGCAGCTTGGCGTGAGGCGCATGGGCCCGCAGGCGCTCGATCACCCGATCCGGCGTGGCCTCCCGCACCAGCAGGCAGAGGGCGACACTCCCCCGGGGCAGGGTTTCGCCCAGTTCCCGCAGGAAGCCGTCGTTGATGCCGATGTCGGAGAGCGTGCCGGAGGCCGCCCCCACGCCGGCCCCCACGGCCGCCCCCAGCAGGGGATTGAGGAAGAGCAGACCCACCAAAGTGCCCCAGAACCCGCCGCCCAGGGCACCGGCTGCCGTGAGGTTCACGGCCTGGCGCAGATGCACCTGACCCTCCGGGTCGTGCTCCACCACCACGGCATCCTCCAGGGCGATCAGTCGCTCGCGCTGGATGTCCACCAGCTCCCGCCGCACCTGCTCGGCCTCCTCCAACTTGGGAAAGCCCACCACCACCAGGCTGCTCATTGAGGCGAGCGATGACTGGAGCAACGCTAGGCAGGGCCTGAGCGAAAAACAGCGCTCAACAGCCAACTGCTGCGGCGACCAGCAGCGCTAGCCACGGCGGCGGCTGGAGCGGGGTAGGGGCCGGCCATCCGGCCGGTTCTCTGAGGGGGGGGGCGCTTCGGGTGACGCGATCGCCTCACCGGGCCGCCCTGGTGGGCGCTGGGGCTGGGCAGGCCGCTGCCAGCGCGGCACGGAGAAGCTCGCGTCGTCTGGCCAGTCGCCGGAGCTCGCCAGCGCCGCTGGCGAGGTTGGCGCCGCTGGCCTGGGGCTGGTGCGGCGAGAGATGGCCTCCAGCGGCTGGCGGCGGGGCAGGGGCTGGCCCGCGGCGGCGGCGGCGGGGTTCACCTGGTCCTGCCAGGGCTCACGCCATTCATCCTCGTCGTCCAGGATCCAGTCCAGCTTGTCTTCCACCCAGCGGCCCAGCTCATCCAGCCGGAGCCGCGAACCGCCGCGTCGGGTGCCGCCGCGGGGCAGGGGACGGCTGCCCGCTGGTCTGGAGCCCAGGCGTGCCCCCGCGACCCCATCCACCAGCTGCTTGCCAGCGCTCACCAAACGGTCAAGCCCCTGCTCCAGCGGATCAGGACCACGGCGGAAGGATGGACCCATGCCTGCAGGCTAGCGGCGGCGCTGCGCCAGCCACTGCTCTCGCCCCATCCCCACCAGCGCAATGGTGAGACCGCAGATTTCCAGGGTCCAGAGGAACACACTCATGGGCGGGAGGTTACGCGCCGGCCCCGATCCCGGCCGTCAGTCAGCCGGGTGTCCTGGAATTCCAGCAGGCAGCTGGCGTGCCAGTGCCCTCCATGCAGGCGTTCGCAGCAGGGACGGCAGGCCAGCCCCTTCACCCTGCGCTGGTAGGGGGCGGTGATGCCGCAGCTTGGGCAGCGGGCCAGCCAACGGGGAGCCGGCAGCGCCGCGGCCGGCAGGGGATAGCGGTGTCGCAGGCTCACCTGGAACTCCTGCTGGGCGGCA
>JBJTWP010000284.1:0-3311 GCA_046081805.1 Cyanobacteriota bacterium | reverse complement strand
AGCTGAACAGCTCGCTGCCGCAGCACACGCAGCGGTACAGGCCCTTGGCCTTGTTGTCCAAGTAGATGCCAGTGAAGGCGCGCTCGGTGCCGCCCTGGCGGGCCACGGTGAACTGCTCCGGGGTGAGCCGGGCCCGCCAGGCCTCGTCGCTGCGCTCCACCTTCTGCTGTTCGTCCACCGGTTTCAGGTGCGGGATGGCGGCAGGCTAGGCAGCAGGCCCTCCACCATGGCCGCCAGCTCGGCCACCGCCCCGGGGCGGCCCCGCAGGCTGCGCAGATCATCGCGCAGGCTGGCCAGCCGCTGCGGGCTGGCCAGCCAGGCCGCGGCCTCCTCAGCAATGGCGGTTGGTGTCACCTCCCCCACCCGCTCCGGCACCACCATCCGGCCAGCCGCGATGTTGGGCCAGGCCAGAAAGCCGCGGTGCCGCAGGCGCCAGGCGGTGAGGGCCACCCCCAGCAGGCGGCGCAGCAACGGCAGGCGGGCCAGCAGTCCCAGCCAGCCATCCCAGGCCTGCATCACCTGCAGATGCTGGGTGGGCACCAGCACGATCATCGGCACCCCCAGCGCCCCCAGTTCCGCCGTGTTCGCGCCCACGGTGGTGAGGGCCAGGGCGCATTGCGACAGGGGGCCATGGGCCGGTTGCTCCACCACCAGCTCGATGGTGGTGCCGGCAGGGGTGCGCAGGGCCTGGCCACCGGGCAGGTCGCCAGGCACCGGATCGGGGCTGCCGGCGGCGTAGAGGCGGGCCAGGGGGTTGGTCGCACCGGCGAAGCCCAGCAGCTCGGCCGGCGAGGTGGTGGGGGCCACCGGCAGCAGGAAGCGGCAGCCGGGGCGCAGGGCCGCCAGCCGATCGGCGGCCTCCAGCAGAAAGGGCATGCCCACCTGGAGCTTGGCCCGCTTCGAACCGGGCAGCAGGGCCACCCACTCGCCGCTGGGCAGGGGCGCGCTGCTGCGGGCGTCGGCCGAGAGGTCGGCCATCAGATCCCCCACCACCGTGCAGCGCTGTCGCCAGCGGCGGGGCAGCCGCTCCGCCGCGGCCGGGCCCATGGCGGCGATGCGGTCGTTCCACCGGGGCCAGCGCGCCACCCACTCGGCGTAGGTGAGGTGGCGATAGCCCAGGCGGGCGGAGAGCAGCACGCTCCAGAACTGGTCGCCGCCGAGGAACACCACCACCCCCTGGCGGGGCCAGCGGGCATGGCGGCCCGGGCGCAGCAGCAGCCCCCAGAACTGGCTGGCCCGGGTGATGCGCTCGAACAGGCCCCAGCCCTCGGCCACCCGGTGTTCGCTGCCGGTGGCGTTGGGGCAGGGCACCAGCACCAGCCGCAAGGTCACCGCCGCCGCTGGCGCGAGGGGCCTGAGCGGCAGATCGGCGTGCAGACGCCTCACCAGGGGCCGCACCCAGGTGCTCAGCTCGCCAGGTCCATTGCTCACCAGCACGATCGCTCCATCCGGAGGGGGTGCTGGCTGAACACCCGGCACCGCGCTGGCAGGTGGGTTCACGCCCGGCACTGCAGAGGAGCTTGGAGGGGGCCCGGAAGAGGAAGTGCGGATGGCGAGACTTGAACTCGCAAGGCCGAAGCCACACGCCCCTCAAACGTGCGTGTCTACCAATTCCACCACATCCGCATGTGATGCGAAGGCGCCCGGCCTTCGTGGCGAACTATACCCATCCAGCCACCCCCGAACGGCCGCCCGGAACGGCCGCTCTGCGCTGATACAGTCCGCCAATGACCATCAGCAAGCTGCTGATCGCCAACCGCGGCGAGATCGCCCTCAGAATTCTGCGCAGCTGCCGGGAGCTGGGAATCCCCACGGTGGCCGTGTACAGCACGGTGGACCGCAACGCCCTGCATGTGCAACTGGCCGACGAGGCCGTGTGTGTGGGCGAGGCGCCCAGTTCCAAGAGCTACCTCAACATTCCGAACATCCTGGCGGCGGCCACCTCCCGCGGCGCCGACGCCATCCATCCCGGCTACGGCTTCCTGGCGGAGAACGACAGGTTTGCCGAGATCTGCGCGGATCACGGCATCACCTTTGTGGGGCCCTCGCCCGAGGCGATCCGCTCGATGGGCGACAAGTCGACCGCCAAGGCCACGATGCAGAAGGTGGGCGTGCCCACCATCCCCGGCAGTGAAGGGCTGCTGAACAGCGTGCAGGAGGCGGCCCGCCTGGCCGGGGCCATGGGCTACCCGGTGATGATCAAGGCCACCGCCGGAGGTGGCGGTCGAGGCATGCGGCTGGTGCCCAGTGCCGATCAGCTCGACAACCTGTTCAAGGCCGCCCAGGGCGAAGCGGAAGCCGCTTTTGGCAACCCCGGCCTCTACATGGAAAAATTCATCGACCGGCCCCGGCATGTGGAAGTGCAAGTGCTGGCCGATCGCCACGGCAACGTGGTGCACGTCGGTGAGCGCGACTGCTCGATTCAGCGCCGGCATCAGAAGTTGCTGGAGGAGGCGCCCAGTGTCGCCATCGACGCCGAGATCCGCCGCCAGATGGGGGATGCCGCCGTGGCGGCCGCCCGCACGATCAGCTACGAGGGGGCCGGCACCGTGGAGTTCCTGGTGGATCGCTCCGGCAGCTTCTATTTCATGGAGATGAACACCCGGATCCAGGTGGAGCATCCCGTCACCGAAATGGTCACGGGTGTCGACCTGATCGCCGAGCAGCTGCGCATCGCCGGCGGCGAGCCGCTTTCGATGACCCAGGACGACATCCAGCTCACGGGCCACGCCATCGAGGTGCGCATCAATGCCGAAGATCCCCGCCAGAACTTCCGCCCAGCCCCGGGCAAGATCACTGGCTGGCTACCGCCAGGGGGCCCGGGGGTGCGCTTCGACAGTCACGTGTACACCGGCTACGAAATCCCCCCCTTCTACGACTCGCTGATCGGCAAGCTGATCGTCTGGGGCCGGGACCGCGACCATGCCCTGCGGCGCCTGCGCCGTGCCCTGGGGGAGTGTGCGGTCACCGGCATCCCCACCACCATCGACTTCCATCTGCAACTGCTGGACCGGCCTGAGTTCCAGGCCGGCGAGGTGCACACCAAATTCGTGGAGCAGGACATGTTGCCGACCCAGGACACATCAGGCCCGCTCCGCTCCAGTCCCGCCAGCCCGCAGCCGGGCGCCAACCAGCCCCCAGTCGGACCGTGACCGCCCCAGCCCGGCTCAGCTCCCAGCTGTCTGGTGCAGCATCAGCTGGGTCAGCAGACCCTGCTGACCCACCAGCAGCTCACGCACCAGGCTGATCAGGCCCACCCACACCACCGGCGTCACGTCGAGGCCTCCGATGGGCTGGATCAGGCGCCGGGT